>CAZRXT010000143.1:0-6358 GCA_964604035.1 uncultured Prolixibacteraceae bacterium
TTTTTGTTGAAATAGAAAACAATACTAAAAATAGAAATTGCTTATGTGGTTCTCAAAAACGAAAGAAGAAATTTTTAATGAGTTAAATGTGAATTCATTAACCGGACTTACCGAAGATGAAGCAAAAGCCCGTTACGAAAAGTATGGGCCAAACAAATTGATAGGCAAGAAGAAGAAAAGTGTGTTGCAACTGTTTATTGAGCAACTGCGCGACTGGCTTATTTATGTGTTGTTTGCCGCTGTTGTGATTACAATTTTTATGGGCGAATATATCGATGCCGTAATTATCTTGTTGGTAATCATTATTAATGCGATACTTGGGGTTGTTCAGGAAGTGAAAGCAGGAAAGGCAATTGAGGCACTCCAGAAGATGTCTTCTCCGCGGGCGTTGGTTCGAAGAGATGGGGAGGTGAAAGAAATTGATTCTGAGTTTGTTGTCCCCGGTGATGTTGTAATTCTCGACGCAGGAAGATACATTTCTGCTGATTTGCGCCTCATTGAATCGATAAACTTACAGGTTGAAGAATCGGCTCTTACTGGCGAATCTGTCTCTTCTACAAAGAATGCCGAACAGGTTTTTAGCGATCCAAAAACTCCGCTTGGCGACCGAACAAACCTTGCATTCATGTCAACGTTGGTAACTTACGGTCGCGGTGTTGGCGTTGTTGTTGAAACAGGAATGAACACTGAGGTTGGACGAATTGCCAAAATTATCGACAACGAAGTTGAAGAGAAAACCCCTCTTGAAATACGTCTCGATGGATTAGGCAAAACACTTGGAAAGCTGGCAATCGGAATCTGTCTGTTCATTTTCGTCATATCGTGGTTTCAGGGGCGCGACCTGGCTATGATGTTCCTCACTTCGGTTTCGTTGGCAGTAGCTTCAATCCCCGAAGGCTTGGCAGCAATTGTTGCTGTGGTTTTGTCAATTGGCGTTACAAGCATGTCGAAGCGGAATGCAATTATCAAAAGGCTTCCTGCTGTTGAAACCCTTGGATCGGTTAATATTGTTTGCTCTGATAAAACAGGTACGCTCACGCAGAATAAAATGACTGTTGTCAACTATTTCAACCTTAACGGAGAGGTAGCTGTAAACCGAGGAAAACACAACCATGCTGCCAATGATGCAAAACTACTGTCGAAAGCAATGGTGCTTTGTTCTGATGCAACTTTTGAGAATGAAAAAGGTACGGGCGACCCAACAGAAATTGCGTTGCTGTTACTTGCCGATGATTTTGGAATTGATCGGAAAACATTGAATGCGAGCAATAATAGGGTGGGCGAGTTTGCTTTTGATTCTGATCGTAAACTGATGTCAACCCTTACCGATGAAAACGGACAGCTGACAGTTTACACTAAAGGTGCTATCGATAACCTGATTCATATTTCGACTCATGTGCTTGATGGTGATAAAGTTATTCCATTAACTCACGAACTCAAAGAGAAGTTTTACGACGCAACCGAGAACATGTCGGATAAAGCACTTCGCACGCTTGGCGTAGCTTATAAACCAGTTAGTTCTATTATTCCTTCTGCTGAAATGGAGAAGGAGCTTATTCTTTTGGGGTTAGTAGGAATGATTGACCCTCCTCGAGATGAGGCTAAAGCTTCTATTCGAAAGGCCAAGAAAGCTGGCATCAGAACTATCATGATTACTGGCGACCATAAAAATACCGCGTTTGCCATTGCTCATGAACTGGGAATTGCCGATAATATAAATCAATCAATTACAGGTGTCGAAATTGATACTTTACCCGAAGAAGAGTTTGTTCGGAATATTAACAATTACCGTGTTTTTGCAAGGGTTTCGCCCGAGCATAAGGTGAAAATTGTGAGGGCATTCAAATCTCATGGTAACATTGTTTCAATGACCGGCGATGGGGTTAACGATGCGCCTTCGCTTAATGCTGCCGATATTGGTGTTGCTATGGGAATTGCAGGTACCGATGTTGCAAAAGGTGCTTCTGATATGATTCTCACCGACGATAATTTTGCAACCATAGTTTCGGCAATTGAACAGGGACGAAACATCTACAATAATATTAAAAAGTCGGTTATATTCCTGTTAACCTGTAATTTGGGCGAAGTCGTAGCCATGTTTATAACGTTGCTCATTGGCTGGGAGGCTCCATTAATTGCTACTCAGCTACTGTGGATTAACCTTCTTACCGATTCTCTCCCAGCTGTAGCTTTGGGCATGGATCCTGGCGATCCGGATGTTATGAAGGAGAAACCCCGTAATCCAAAAGATAGTTTCTTTTCAGGTGGAGCAGGAAAACGTGCTGTAATGGGTGGAATGCTGATTGGAGTATTAACCATTTTCGCTTTCTGGTTTGGCTATTATGAACATGGCTATTCTCCTTTTGCAAAAGATGTTCCTGTTGAGATTGTAGAATATGCCCGAACAATGGCATTTATGGTATTGATTGCTAGTCAGTTATTCTTTTCTTTAGCAATAAGGAGCCATTCTAAATCGATTTTCCAGATTGGCTTATTCTCAAATAAGGTTCTTGTTGGATCTATAGTATTAGGATTGTTGCTTCAAGTTATTGTAATTGAGATTCCTGCTATGCGCGAAGCTTTTGGTTTGCAGATGCTCGATATGGGTGGTTGGCTTATGGCAATAGCTTTGGGAATTGTACCTTTAATTGTAAACGAGATTTATAAAATATTTGTACGTGCTAAAATGAAGAGCGACGAAGTGGAATAGTAAACTAAGTGCTACTTACATTTTGAAATTAGGGCCTACTAAAAAAAATCTTTGGAGTTTTTTAGTAGGCCCTTAATATTGCAAACTCTTTTAGCAGAGATAGCTCAATAAACCATGTTCAATTTTTTATTATTGTTAGTTTTAATTTTTCGCTCAATTCGAAGAGTTCATTCTCTTGTTTTTCAATCGAAATAACTTTTTTCAAAGGCATAATTTTTTTTCCTTCGGAATCGAATAAACAGATTAATGTGCTTTCTGTTTCAATATCGACCGTTTTGTTGCTTTGGCTGTTTGTACGGTAAATATGCTTCGATTTGCAAATTGCAGTCTTCATGCTGTCGTTGATATTCATCCATTTGCCGGTTTTTATAAAGCCAAACAGGTTGTTCGAATGCTTTACCCTCCTTTGTTCAAAATCGATGGTTGTGCATGTGTTTGTGAACCCCAAAAAAGCTCCTGTCAACACAAGTATCAAACCAGTTAATGTATAATACGATACAAATAAGCCAACTACAAATATTATTTTTCCAGAGAAAGAAGCTCCCGGACCAAATGCTTTTTCAAATTGATGTGTTTCTTTCATAAGTAGCTCATTTTTATTTGTTTCATTTTCGGGCTTTACCCATAGCGTCGGCCATAATTATTGCGTCCAAAACTTTTTCAGGTGTAATATGTACAGCTTCGTGATAAATTCCTTCTACCGGATTACAAGCTTTGATAGCCACTTTCATCAGCTTTTCGCGGTCGATATTGGTAATGCCAATATCTGAAAGTGTGGTTGGAAGGCCAATCTTTTCGCAGAAAGTATATACCGTATCAATCTCTCCGGGCAGGGCATCGGTTAGGTGAAGCCCGGTCAACACCCCAATAGCTACTTTTTCGCCGTGGTAGTATGCGTGGGTTTCGTCGAGGGCACTCAATCCGTTATGAACCGAGTGAGCCGTAGCTAAACCAGAGCTTTCAAACCCAATGCCACTTAAGAGGATATTGGCTTCGATAATGTGATTTAGAGCCGGGGTAACTACATTGTTTTCGCAGGCTAGTTTTGCTGCTGTTCCATATTTCAGAAGTGTGTCGTAGCAGAGGCGGGCCAGGTTCAAGCCTGTCATTGTGCTGTACCCGCCGCATTCGTTCCCCGACTGGGCCCTGTCGCACGATCGGGCTTCAAACCAAGTAGACAAGGCGTCGCCCATGCCAGAAACCAAAAAGCGGGTGGGGGCGGCAGCAATTATCTGTGTATCGACCAATACAACTTGAGGGTTCATTTTCTGATAGTACACCGAATCGAAAACACCTTGCTCGGTATAAATAATGGCACATCCACTGCAAGGCGCATCGGTTGAGGCAATAGTTGGAACAATAATAACAGGAATGCCAGCTCTGTCGGCAACTATTTTGGCCGAGTCAATGGCTTTGCCTCCTCCCATGCCTATAACAACGTCGATTCCGTTTTTCTGTACTATTTCTGAAAGACGAGCCAACTCTTTTTCACAACACTCGCCTCCAAATTGTTCAACTAAAATTGAATTTATACCGGTTAAATTGTAGTTAGGCAAAATTTTGTTTTTTGCACTTGTAGAGGCAATTATAAGTCCTTTATTGCCCAATCGTTCAATCAAAACAGGTAATTCGGCAAGGGCATTTTCACCCTGAATATATTTTCCTGGAAATGCAGCAATCAGGTTTCTTGTTGGTTGCGTAGTTGTTGTATTGTTTTCCATCGTTTTAAGAATTTTGAATAGTCGGCAAACCTGTTTTCGGAGTTGTCTTCTATTTCTTTTGTTGTGGATTGAAAATTAGTGTTTTGTAAATTTTTCAGAACGTATTTTACCTTCTTTGAAAATTTTCACTAAATATAATCCATTTGGATAAGATGAAATATCAATGGTTACAATTTTGTTGTTTTGCACTTTTCCGGTTGTGAAAACCCTCTTCCCGAGCAGATTATAAATCTCAATGTTATTAACGTCATTGCTTTTGATTGAAATTTGTTCTCTGTTTTTAGCCATCGAAAAGGTGTAACCATTGTCCAAATCGGTAATGGCGTCGATGAGCGAAAAATTGACTTTCACACTGTACGAACCATAGCTGTAGTTCCAATTATAGATTCTTACAAAATAAGTTCCGGCTGTGAGGTTTTTATACGTTACTGTGTCGGAACCGTTTTTTTGCCCGGCATCTCCGGTAATCAGATTTGTCCCGGTTTCATCGTACAAATATATTCCACTGTAAAGATCAGCAGAAGTGGTTTCAATAATCTGAATCTGCCCAATAGCAGGTATCTCAACTCTGTACCAGTCGTCGTAGTCTGTAGCGTAATTTGAATAGTAGCCAATATGACCTGTTGTTTCGGTGTTAATTGCCAGTGTATTCGCTTCTGCGAATGTGCTGTTTGGTTCGGCATCGTTGTTGAGTTCAATCGGGAATGTGTTGATTTTTAGTTTGTACGAACCGTAGCTATAGTTCCAGTTTTGTATCCTTACGAAATAATCGCCTGCGCCAAGGTTCACATAAGTCAGAGTGTCGGTTCCACCATTTATACCTGCCTCCGAAGCAATTTGGTTTGTACCGTTGCTGTCGTACAGATAAATGGCACTGTTGAGGTTTTCAGAAGTTGTTTCTGTTATCAGGATTTTTGAGTCGACAGGTAACGTGAATTTATACCAGTCGTCGTAGTCGGTAGCGTAGTTCGAATAGTAGCCAATATGACCTGTTGTTTCGGTGTTAATTGCCAGTGTATTCGCTTCTGCGAATGTGCTGTTTGGTTCGGCATCGTTGTTGAGTTCAATCGGGAATGTGTTGATTTTTAGTTTGTACGAACCGTAGCTATAGTTCCAGTTTTGTATCCTTACGAAATAATCGCCTGCGCCAAGGTTCACATAAGTCAGAGTGTCGGTTCCACCATTTATACCTGCCTCCGAAGCAATTTGGTTTGTACCGTTGCTGTCGTACAGATAAATGGCACTGTTGAGGTTTTCAGAAGTTGTTTCTGTTATCAGGATTTTTGAGTCGACAGGTAACGTGAATTTATACCAGTCGTCGTAGTCGGTAGCGTAGTTCGAATAGTAGCCAATATGACCTGTTGTTTCGGTGTTAATTGCCAGTGTGTTCGCTTCGGCGAAAGTGCTGTTTGGTTCGGCATCGTTGCTGTGCAAGGCAGGAGAATAACTAATGTTGAATGTGTATGATCCGTAGCTGTAATTCCAATTGATTAAACACAAGTAATATGTTCCGGCAGCAAGATTTACATACGTAAGTGTGTCTGAACCACCTTTTTTTGCAGCTTTCGAAGCTATCTGGTTTGTTCCGTCACTATCGTAAAGATACATTCCACTGTACAACTCCGAACTTGTGGTTTCAATAATCTGAATCTTAGAATCGGATGGCAACGTGAAAATATACCAATCCTGATAGTCGACAGTGTGGCTAACAGGGTCTTTTTCATAACCAACAGTGCCAGTCCCGGCAACGTCGATGTTGTGGGCGTTAGCTGTTTGATAGGTGTCGTTATTTTCTGCATCAAAAGAATTTGCTTTTGCTGTATTCGATAGCAGAAAAGTGCAGCTTATTACTACTGATATTCCAAGTAAAAGCTGATTCTTGATTTGTATGCATGTTCGTTTCATCTTTGCAAAATTTTAAGTTGTT
>CAZRXT010000144.1:0-6348 GCA_964604035.1 uncultured Prolixibacteraceae bacterium
ATACCCAATTGAAGGTGTTGAATACCGCTATTATAAAAATGGTAGTTTTTCATTTGAACCAGAATAAATATCAAAATATCGTCACAAAACAAAACGGCTGTTCGAGATCTACGAACAGCCGTTTTGTTGGGCCAAGATAAAGACTGAAATAGTTTTATTTGTTTACCATCGCAAGGCTTCAGGAATTTCGTCAAAGAGTTTTTTCCATTTTGGAGTCATTTTGCTTTCTACGTTTTTGATGGCATACCAAACCGAAGGATGTTGATATTCCAAAATATTTCTTTTGAACCCTTTTTTGATTCCCTCTTTGACTTGTTTCAAAGGTGATGTTCTATCAAGGTATTTGTCGTATGGGCTTAATAAACATTCAATTTCATCAATAGTAGTTGCTTTTAATATTCTTGAAAGCCGATCAAGCCTCTCATAAAAATAATCTGCTGAAGATCTGCGTGCTGCAATTAATGTGTCGCGTTCATTTAATTTCAGTATCTCAATTGTTTTTTCTGCTTTGTTTTTGTCTTTTTTTGGCAAGTCATCATGTATTGAGAATTTGAACGTTTGGGTATTTATGATCATAAAACGGTTGGGGTCTTCTGTTCTTGGATTGATAAATGCCATTTCCTTAAATGGTGGTTCCATATTTCGGGGAACAAGTAAAACTTCGTCGTAATTGTTGATAACAAAGCACTGATCAAGTTTGTAGCCTGTATTGCACTGCTTACAGGCCATTAAATAATTATTCCACCTAAAAGCTTGTTCAGGGAAAAACGATTTTGGTGCTATGTGCTCAATATCGCTGGCCTCGCTTTGCTCACAATAATTACAAACGCCAATCGATACACACATCTCTTTTAGCTTCTCCCTAATTTCGGTGAAGGCCTTTTTACTAGCCGTATTCCCTTCCTTCGATTTCCAAAGAGATTGAGCCTTCTCAACTTTTTGCTGATAAAGAATTACTTGATCAACCTCATTTTGTAATTGATCAAGCTTAGCTGTGGTTTCTTTTGAAAGATTAACGTTAGAATCCAGTTGGAGCATCGGTTGATAGGATTTGTTGGAGGTTTAACCGTTCTTCATCTTCTTTTTCGATGGTTTTCCCAAGTGCCGACTTGATGTTTAATTCACCCAACCGGGTGAGCATTTCGTCAGATTTGGTGGAACGAACCACATTGCTTCCAAACACCTCCGTTCCATACGCATCTAAAATATTACCGTTGATCAGTTTTTGCTTGTCGAGTCCAGTAATTTCTTCCGATTTCAGATCACTGCCAGGGGCAGCCAACCGCCAGATGCTTCCTTTTTCGCAGGCGCGGCATACCAGCGGACTATGAGTTGTAACTATAAACTGGATGTTGGGAAAATATTGGGTGAACCATTCGCCAATGCGTGTTTGCCATGTTGGGTGGAGGTGTGCATCAATTTCGTCGATCAATACCACGCCGGGAACATTGATGGTTTTTGTCGATTCAAACGTTTTAAATACTTCGGTTTGACCGTAAGTGCCGATTAGTTGCCTAATCAATTCAAAAGCCAGACTCAATATTGACCTGAACCCATCGCTAAGCTGATAAATCTTTAACTGAAGCCCATTGCTGTCGGTGAAAACCAAATCGCCATCAATGTCGATGCTATCAAACCGCGTGTTGTGAGGAAGCAGTTCCGATGAATTGATAAACTCTTTGATGTTTTGCAAAAGGATTTCGCTTTTTGGACTATACAGGGCAGAGCCTTCGTTAACTCCATTTAGCGTATTGTTCTCTTTCTCTTTTAACCGTCTTCGGTCTAAATCTCGTAACCAGATAAGGGCATTTGAATAATCAACATCTTCGCGGAAAAGGCTCAGATGCGCACCTGCCTTTGGATTTGATTTTCTCACATCGTTCAGCTTTGGATCTCCGCCCGTTAAACGACGAAAAGGGCCAAAGCCAGCAGAAAACCAACCTTTTGTTTTTTCCCAAATTAATCTATCTTTTTTATCATGTAATTTGAATCCTGGTAATATAATGGAATTCCTCTCCAAATTTAATGCGCAATTGAAAGGATTTTCTGGATTATTAAAAGTATCTCTATCATAAGCATCCCATAAAACATCCAATCCACAGAATCCGTATTGTTTGTTATTAGAAATCCATTCTTCCCAATTTTGCCATATAGCAGCAACTTCATCCTCACCAATCAATACTGCAGCAATTGCCTTCAAAATGCTCGATTTTCCAGCCCCATTATCGCCAATCAGCACATGCCACCCAGCAGGATTTGGAAAGGTCATTTCGAAATGGTCGATGGAACGGATGTTTTCTATAGTAACTTTCTGAATGTACATGGTTTTTGTTTTATGTGATTCAAAGATAAATAATAATCCTTCTTTTACAGACCACGCTCAGGCATAAAACCAACAAGTCGGGTTTAAGGTATCATCCACCACTCCGTTTTGCCTAGTTGGTTAAGACTAAAACCCACAACTTGCTACTTTATATCCCACCACGGAGACTTTATAACCCATAAATTATGACTTTTTATCCCGCCACAGTGACTTTATAACCCGTAATTTATGGCTTTATATCTCATCAGAGTGACTTAATAACCCGTAAAATGTGACTTTAAAACCCATAATTTGATACTTAATAACCCGTAATTTATGACTTAATAACCCTTGATTTGATACTTTTTTCAAACAAAGCAAAGGTTGTATCGATGCCGGTACAACCTTTGTTTAAGCGCATTAAGCTGTTTTTTCACTCTCTTTTTTAGTTGGACGACCGGGAAATTGTGCCGACAGATTGTCGAACACCGACTTTGCACCGCTTACATTTTGATCGGCCAGCAGTTTTACGTTCTTGTAATATGAACGCGATGTTTGATACAGGTCAAACCCAATTAGCAACGCTGTATCATCGACCATGTCGTTGATGGCATTCAACCTGTTGAGCCTCGGCATCAGATCCTGACGGGCATCATAATCGATGTCTAACTCCACTTTGTTGATAAAAGCAGGTGTTAGATCGGGCTGCGAAGTGGTGTAGTCGACCACCTTTTTTACCCAGTTTTCGGTTTTATCGCCCAACCTCCCGTACTCTTTTCGCTGCTCGGGGGTGAGGGTTATACACTTGCCTTTTAACAGGCCTTCTAATGCAGTGAGGTGACTGTCGATCTGCTGCAGTTCTTCTTCGGTGAAGGAGATTGAAATCAAATTTTCTAAAGCCATAATTTTCAGTTTTAGTTGAACATTTAATTTATTGGTTTATTTCGATGGCGTTATGCCAGCTCTTCTTCTTTAATGGTTTCGGCCACTTCGTGCCAGTTAGGCTTTAACTGTTCAATGGTGAGGTATTTCAGTATCTTGGCCGCATATTTATACCTGTTCTCTTCGGTTAATTTTGATTGTTCGGCATAATCGATTATTGGGCGCAGTCCAGCTTCAATGAATATTTTTTTGAGCTGTTCGTCTTTGCAGATGTCGGAATTAAAGAATGTGCTCATTTTTGTCAATCCCAGGTAATCGATATCGCGGCGGTTAAGGCCTGTCAACTCTTTTAATTTGGTTTCTTCGGGAGTCCCGGCTTGTGTTTTTAATATGAAGGTTCGGATAATTAGGTTGTTTTCAATAAAATTAGCTACCAAATAGCCAATTCTGAAATCGTTGAAATTGTACTCGATAAGGTATGTGTTGGCTCTAATCTGAATAATCACAGGATCGATCATTGAACGAAAAACAGAGAAGTGGCTAAAGCTGATGTGGCAGGTGTCCATCCGTTCGTTTAACCTTATCAGTGCGTGGTTTTGAATGTATACCGGAATTGAATAACGGTATTTTTTTATGTCGAGGTTTAGCTTTTCGGGCGCAATAAATGTGGGGAAGAATTGTTCTTTTTCAATCCACCCAACTTGATAGGCTGTTCGAAAAGTGTCTTCAATATGAAAATTTCTTTTGACCGGATCAATTTTTCTAACCTTCAAGTTCATGCCAAACGCCAAAGGGTTGTCTTGCTTGGCGGTAAACGAGTATAGTAAGAATCCTGTATTAATCTCGAAGCTATAAAATGAAATATACTTCTCTAAATCGGCAAAGGTGTCGAAAATGAATTTATCATTGAAATTTTGCAAAATGCACTCTTTCATTGTTTCCTGTATGATCTTTTGTTCAGGAAATTTATAACTCAACTTTTCTTTCAGATATAAAGAGTATACATCTAAATAGGTAGTACAAAATGTGTAACCATCTATTGTCTTTCCCGATTGGGGCAACTCAACTTTATAGTTGTGGAGGATAGTTAATAGGTTTGCTGTGTGGATTTTTATATCAGCAGCCGAAATCTTAATCTCGTTGAAATTAGTTATTTTGGGCGGAAGGAAATGAAGTAAGCGATGGCTCTCTAATATGTAGGCAGGTATAAGCATAAACATATTTTCGTAGCCTAACAACCGAAATATCTCCTTAATTTTCTGGTTAAACCGTTTTTTGTTTTCGGCCTCCTTTTGCTTTAACTGCTGCGGCGAGGTTTTTTTCTTCTTTTGTTTCGACATGTGGTAAAATTTATGTGCTGAATAAATTTTGCCATCTCCATTTGCCCCAACTCACTTATCGCTCACTCTATTGGGAGATGTTTATGCCGAAAAGGTAACTAAAATAGTTTTAGCAGGTTAACAATCGGTCGATTTTTTGTCTGGTTATTTGACGAACACCCACTTTTTCATACATGAACTGCACATTTTACAAAAAAATAAAATGAATATCCCCTTATTTCACCTCCATCCGTATCCGCCATTCTTTCGGGAATAGGTTGTTGTAACGGTTACCTGCTTTTTTCAGAAACCCAAGTGGTGTGTTTTGGTACGATGCCAGTAAATATTGGCTCGATGCTGTGGGTTTAATGTCTTCTTTCTTCAGGAATGTGAGTGCCGTTTTCAGATCAAGTTCTTCGGTGGTAAAAACATCTTTTTTCAGTATGGACGAGAGTGCCAATGCCTGCGACGGGATCAGATCTTTCCCTTTTATTTCGCACACTTCGGTACCTGCCTGCACAATGCTCAGCTTGTCGATCAGCGTAAGTAGTTCACTTGCCCAGCGGGTAGGGAAGGCGAGTACCTTCTCCTGAAATGCCCAGTAATCGTACCGTTGAGGCTCGTTAATCCATGCCGAAACCTCTTTCTGAACAGCAGGGTTTACTTTCGAAAGGGCTGGTTTTTTAAGTTTCATCGGGCGGAACTCCTGCCCTGTACTTTTCCTGAGTACAGCAAGGAAAAACCCTTCGCCTTTGGTTTTATGCGGATAAAAATGATACCCAGGCAACCCTTCGGCAGCGGTAATTTCGGCAAATGCAGCAACATCTAAAGAGATGGGGTCGGCCTCCATTTCGTCAACCATCCATTGCAGGTTCTCTTCGTCCTCCTGTTGGTTGTAGGTGCAGGTCGAATAAATGATGGTTCCGCCGGGTTTCAGCGCGTCCCACACATCGGCAATAATCCTTTTTTGACGGGCGGCACAGAGGTTCACATTCTCTTCCGACCATTCGTTAACCGCATCGGGATCTTTACGGAAAAGCCCTTCGCCCGAGCACGGTGCATCAACCACAATTACATCGAAGAACCCCGGCAACTTCTGAAAGTCGGATGGATCGTTGTTTGTAACCACCACATTTGGGTTTCCCCATTTGGTGAGGTTTTCGGCCAGCACCTTTGCACGTGGGCGAATCACTTCGTTCGAAACCAGCAGCGAATCGTCGGAAATGAGCGAGGCAATGTGGGTCGATTTCCCTCCGGGCGACGCGCACAAATCGAGTACTTTCAATGGCTGGCTCAGGTCAATGGCTTGCTTCAATGCTTGTCCAAGGAACATCGACGAGGCTTCCTGCACATAGTAAGCTCCGGCATGTAGCAGCGGGTCGAGCGTAAACACTGGGCGTGCGGGCAGGTAATAACCTGTTTCGCACCAGCTGACCTGTTCCAATCCTTCGGAACTGAAATTCTTCTTCGGATTAATACGGATGCTCACAGGTGTTTCGGTCTCCAGCGATTGGAAAAACGGTTCGGCCTGTTCGCCCAAGTCGAGGCGGATGCGTTGTATAAATGATTCTGGTAAATTCATAATTAAGACATTAGGAAAAAGACATTAGGAAAAAGGTCCATTTTCTCTTAAGAAACCGCAGAGAACTCAGAGTTCTTCTCAGAGAAAACAGAGTTTTCAAATCTCAGTGAAACTCTGAGTTATCTCTGCGAGCTCTGTGGTTTCATTTATTTTTTTACTTCGCCAAAGGCGAATTAGTTTGCTAAAGACTAATGACCTTCCCCTTTTCTATTTCAATTCGCGTTTAAAATTAAATATTGAACCGCCTTTTATTGTATTCCCCT
>CAZRXT010000145.1:0-6303 GCA_964604035.1 uncultured Prolixibacteraceae bacterium
TAATTCATTCAGTGTTTCTTTAATTAGGCATAGCGATGTTTTGCCGCATTTACTCTCTTCGGGTTTTAGTATGCAGTCGTATAGTGTTTTACTTCCCAAATCGGATAGCAAATAATGTTGCCTGTCGGGTGCGATTGCATATAGTGAAGGAACTTTAATGCCTTGATTTATTAATGTTTGGGTGAAACTAAAGAAGGCTTCATTTTCTTTTATATCGGCATTGAATGCGCCAATTGCTGAATCTTTTTCCGATTTTATCCTGAAATAAACTCTGTCGGAACCTGAGCGGGGAAGCATTTCGGTCGACGTTGGCTTCTCTTTGAATTTTAACTCAAAGAGCGACATTAATAAGTGTTTGGTGTCTGTAATCATCTTATTTTAATTTACATAAATTGAAAAAGTTGAGCAGCTCTCGTTTTCGTTCGGTTGTTAATTGGTGCCATCTTATCTCCTGAATAGCACCCTCAATGGCGTAAAGCATATTAATGCAGGCCGAATTGTCGATTGCCGATAACCTGATAAAAGTTTGCTCAGTGCCAACGGCTTTCAATTCCAGAGGTGTCGATATTCCAACTTCGTTTAGCTTTTGAGCCAAAACCTTTCCAATATTAGGGAGATTTGTTAGTTCATTTTGTTGGTTTGCCATTGCCAAAAGAATTTTAGTTTTGATTGGCTAACGCATTCGAAGTGCGTAAACCAAAATTACGGCAATAACCAACGATGGCAACATGTTGACTACCTTTATTTTCTTGATGTCCATTATCGAAAGTCCCATTCCCATAAGCATTAACCCGCCTACTGCCGAAATTTCGCAAATTGCTTCGCCGGGCATCTCTTTTCCCATCCAAATTGAAAGCAAAGTAAGCCCACCTTGGAAAATGAGCAGTGGAACTACCGCAAAAGCAACACCAACACCAAATGCAGCTGCAAGAGCCAGCGAGCTAAACCCATCCATAATTGATTTGGCAAACAGAAGATCCGATTTGCCAGTTGTGCCTTCTTCAAAAGCACCAAGAATCGTCATTGAGCCCATACAGAATAGCAAAAATGCAGTAATCATTCCTTCGGTGAAGTTCTCGTTGTTCGATTTTATCTTCACTTTCATTTGTTCGCTGAACTTACTGATGTATCGTTCTAAGTCAATCCATTCGCCTATTGCCGAGCCAATTACAATGCTGAATATGAGTATCAGTATCTGATTTGTCCTCATTGCCATGGTTACTCCAATATAAATTGTGAATAACCCAATTGCCTGAAAAATGATTTTGGAAATTCGTTCGGGGAATTTTGATTTGAAAAAAAGACCAACTGCACTACCGGCTACAACTGTTGCTACGTTTACTAAAGTGCCAAAAAGAATCATACGTTTTGTTTTGTTTATTGAATCTGTTATCTTGCTTCAATTGATTAAAAGCTATGTCGAAGATAAGAAAAATAACCTCTGTTGTATGGAAATCATTCCGGATTTTGCTTTTTATTGCCGGAGGCTTTTTTTTGCTGATGTTGTTGTTGGCTCTGACTTCTCTGCCATTCTGGGCTCGTTATAACTTGGGGAAATCAAAAGCTTTTGTTCCTGCTAACACTCATTCGATATTGGTTATGGGTGCTGGTGGTTTTCCTAGCGATGCCGTTTTGATGCGTCTGTGGTACACGACCGAATTGGCTCACAATTTTCCCGATGCAAAGATTATTATTTCAACTCCTGGCGATACTCTTGACTTAAGAAGTACGGTGATGCTTATGCGGAAACAGTTGCTTTTATCTGGAATAGATAGCAGTCGGATTATTCTCGAACCCGAAGGTTTGAATACTCGCGATCAGGCACTGAGGGCATTTCAGCTTTACTCTGATGGCTGTTTTTCTGAACCACTTGTTGTTGTTAGTTCGCCCGAGCATGTTTTCCGCACCGTGCTGAGTTTTGAAAAGGCCGGGTTCAAAAAAGTGAGTGGGAAACCGGCAAGCGAGTCGATTCTTGAGGTCGATCTTCGGCTGAGAAATAAAAAACTGGGTGGAAACGAAACGATTCCTGATGTGGGCAACTCAATCTCGCTCCGTTACAAATTCTGGGATTATCTGAAATACGAAATTATAGTGGCCCGCGAATATGTTGCTATCGTTTATTATAAATTAAAAGGTTGGATATAAGTTGTTTGTTGATGTTTATTTAGTGCAATGAAGCAAATCTTACCATATCGAAATTCGTTCTGTTTGGTTTTTTCTTCCTGATGTTAATCGAAAAAGATAGATGCCTGTTGGCAAATCACTTGTATTAATCTGCAAATTTTCCACCGTTTTGCCTTTATCGAGGTAATTATTGCCCCAAACTTTTGAGCCGTTCAGATTCCATATACTGCAACTGTAATCTGTTCCTTCTGTTGTTTCAAAACAAATATTCAGTTGAGAACTGCTATTTTTCAGTATTTTAAAGTTGAAAATGTTTTCTTTTTTGATTTTAAGCGTTGGAACATCATCTGTTACCTCAGTTTCGAAACATCCTAAATCGGGTTTAGAGCCGTTGAATTTCATGCCCAAATCAATTCCCGCATTAATCAAATCGCTGCCTTTTGCGAGGTGCGCAAACTGAATGTCGGGCAAACTGCCATCAGCTTTTCGTGGACCAGAGACGCCTGTTGTGTCGAGGCTTATAAAATCGTCGTCGGTAACGGTAAAGTTGCTGTCCCAACTGTTCGACGCTTGTAAAACAAATGCCCCCAAGCTGTTAGTCCCGCTTGCTAGTACACAATTCTTCACTGTGGCACTATGCCCTGCTGACAATGCGCTTGGAATGCTAAAATCTGCTCCTCCATTCCGAAAACCAGTGCAGTTATAAACCGTCATCGATCCTTTATTATTGTTCTGGTCGAACCCCTTTGCCTTATTGTCGAATGCTAAGCAATTTTTTAAGATGAAGTTGTGTTTGAGTGTTTTGTCGTCGCTGCCGCCCATTTTGAACCCATTACCGTTGGCTTTGGCTCCGGGGTCTGTTCCATCTTTCAGGTAGCCATTGCCCCAAGTCCAGCAGTTTTCTAGTGTTGTTGTCATGTTTTCTGCCCCGCGAAGATAACCGTCCCAACCATCGTCGACATTTGCCCATGCGCGGCATCCGTAGAAATAGTTGTTGGTGCCAACATCTAATTTGCAGGCAAAACCATCCGCATCGCCATAATCTGTTGGGTCGGCGTTATAATATGAGTCGCAGTTGATTATTTGATTGTCGTGGGCGCCGCCTCCTAATTGAAGTCCACTGTCTTTGTTCTCCGAAAAGATGCAATTTTCAATACGATTGTAACCACCTGTAGAGATGATCATCCCGTTGTCGCCTGCCAAAGTAAGGTGTAAACCTTTGATAACCCAGAAGCTTCCTGTAAGGTTAATTCCTCGTTTGCCAAAAGCTGTTCCCGAGAAATCGAGAATTGGAGTTTCGCCCGGAAAGGCCAGCAGGTAGTATTTTTTGTCGTTGCTCCCGGTTTGCGAAAGCGAGATAGTTACAGAATGCTCATAAATTCCGCCATGCATCAGTATTGTATCTCCTGCAACCATCTTTTTCACGGCATAATCGAGGGTTAGAAATGGCTGTTCATCAGATATTCCCATATTGCTGTTCGATCCGGTGGTTGAAACAAAATAGGTTGTTGCCATAGCATACTGAAAAAGTAGGATGCTGCTGAATAGGATTATGTATTTCTTCATTCTGATATTAATTGTTGTATGTGGTTCTTTTGTTGTTCAAATTAAATATTCTGTGGTTGAATCGTTATTTGATTCAGCAAGTTTAAAACTTTATCGCTATTTACACCGGAGTGCAAATGACTGAATGGGGTGGACGAATTGTTATAAATATCGAAACGTTAAGAAATTGCTAAGGGCTTTTTAGTAGGGTTCGATATGAAAATATTATCATCATATTAATATAAGACATTGAATTATTGCGATTAAGACAAACGATTGCATTGAATTTTAATGTTTGTATATCAATGTTTTATATATTTTGTATTCGGATAGTGGTGAGAATTAATTGAACACATTTACTTTTGATCCCCGAAATAGGGCAGTGAATTCGATTGCACTACAAAAATTAACAATAAAGTCAATTAAAAAGATAGAAAATGAAGTTAAATCGTACCACAACATCTTTGACAACTTATCCTACTAGAGTTTTACAATTTGGTGAGGGGAATTTCTTGCGCGCATTTGCCGATTGGATTGTGAATAAAATGAACCATGAAATTGGATTTAATGCCGGAGTTGATGTTGTGCAACCATTAGCAACCGGAATGGTTAACATGCTGAACGAACAGGATGGCTTGTATCATGTTTATCTGAAGGGGATTAAAAACGGTCAACCTGTAAAGGAATTTTCTTTGATCGATTGTATCAACAAAGGAATTAACCCATATTCAGAGTTTGAGGTTTACGAAAAGGCTATTCTGAACCCCGATTTGCGTTTTGTTATTTCGAACACCACCGAAGCCGGTATCAGTTGGGACGAAACCGATCGTTTGGAAATGAAACCTCAGACCTCGTTCCCCGGAAAAGTTGCCGCATTGCTTTACAAACGTTATAAAGCTTTTAATGGCGATAAGTCAAAAGGCTTAATCTTCTTTGCTTGCGAACTGATAGATAAAAATGGCGAAACACTTCGCAAATTTGTGTTGCAACATGCTCAAAACTGGAATCTTGAAGATGAATTTATCCAGTGGATTAACGAAGCGTGCTGTTTCTGCAATACTTTGGTCGACCGCATTGTTCCTGGCTTTCCTAAAGATGAGATCAAACAGATACAAGAAGAGCTTGGATACGAAGATAACTTGGTTGTTGTTGGCGAATACTTTCACTTTTGGGTTATTGAAGGTCCAGAATGGGTTCGCGACGAATTCCCTGCCGAAAAAGCTGGCCTTGATGTGAAGTTTGTAAAAGATATGACCCGTTACCGTGAACAAAAGGTTCAGGTGTTAAACGGATGCCATACTGGGAGTTATGCTGTATCGTACCTTAGCGGTCTCGAAACTGTGCGCGAAGCTTTTGAGAATCTCGAAGTAGGTAATTTTATGAAAGATTTGGTTTACGACGAAGTTTTGCCAGTTCTCGATGGAACAGAAAACGAACTAAAATCGTTTGCCAACAAAATTCTTGAACGATTCAGAAACCCTTATATCAGGCACTTGTGGCAAAGTATTGCGCTAAATGCCATGTCGAAATGGGAAACTCGTAACCTTCCAACCCTTTTAAATTATTACGAAAACCACGGTATGTTGCCACAAAAAATGGTTTTCTCGCTTGCTGCTATGATTGCTTATTTTAAAGGCGAGTCAGACGAAGGTGTTCAGTACAAAGTTCAGGACGATCAGTGGATCCTCGATTTCTACAAAGAGGCCTGGGCTGAATGCGATGGCCGTCCAATTTCTATTTACAAATTGAGCGAGAAAGTATTAGGCCTCGAAAAAGTATGGAAACGCAATCTGAACGAGGTTCCAAACCTTACCATTTCGGTTTCGTCATATCTATTTTTAATTGAGCAGGTTGGAATGAAAAAAGCAGTAAAATCAGTATTAGATAAGAACAATCCACTGATGAAAATGTCATAAGACATTTGTAAGTTGATTATAGTAGGTTCATCCGAAACAAGAAAGGAATTTGATACATGGCAAAATTCATCAAAATAAATCCAGCCGATAACGTGGCAGTTTGCATTGAGGCAGGTGTGCAGAACGAAGAAGTCTCTATTGACGGCGTTTCATTCAAATTGAAACAAGAGATACCGGTGGGGCATAAAGTTTCGCTCACAGCAATAGAAAATGGTTGCAACGTAATTAAATACGGAGCACCAATTGGCCATGCCATTGAGCCGATTGAGCAGGGAATGCATGTTCATGCCCACAACCTGAAGACTAATCTTTCGGGCGAGCTTGTTTATTCGTTTAATCAAAAATTGAATCAATTGCGTTACGGCCAACGTCAACTTACTTTCGATGGGTATAAACGCAATAATGGTGATGTTGGCATTCGCAACGAGCTTTGGGTTGTGCCAACTGTGGGGTGCGTAAATGGCCAGGCTCAGCAAATTATCGACCTGTTTAAACGCGAATTAAATCCGACGGATATCGATGGGGTAGAAGTTTTCAAGCACAACTATGGCTGTTCTCAACTTGGCGACGACCATGTTAACACCCAAAAAGCACTGGCAGATGTTATCAATCATCCTAATGCCGGTGGCGTTCTGGTTATTGGGTTGGGCTGCGAAAACAACCAGATTGAGCATCTGAAGAAATTTATTGGCGATTACGATAGCAGCCGTGTACGTTT
>CAZRXT010000146.1:0-4600 GCA_964604035.1 uncultured Prolixibacteraceae bacterium
TGCGCCATTTCAATGGCATCAAGAGTTTCGGTAAGCGTACCAATTTGATTTACTTTAATCAGAATTGAGTTGGCTGCACCCAGTTCTATTCCTTTTTTCAGGTATTCGACATTGGTTACAAAGAGGTCGTCGCCAACAAGCTGAATTTTGTCGCCAAGTTTCTGTGTAAGAGCAACCCATCCATCCCAGTCGCCTTCGGCCATACCATCTTCAATCGAATCGATGGGGTATTTGGCCACAAGTTCGGCAAGGTAATCGGCCTGCTGTGCCGAGGTGCGTTTTACGCCCGACGCGCCTTCAAACTTTGAGTAATCGTAAATACCATCTTTATAGAACTCCGACGAGGCACAATCTAACCCAATTGTAACATCGATACCCGGCTTGTAGCCCGCTTTTTCAATTGCAGCAATAATGCTTTCGAGGGCATCTTCGGTTCCTTTAAGTGTAGGTGCAAAACCACCTTCGTCGCCAACAGCGGTGCTAAGTCCACGGTCGTGGAATATTTTTTTCAGACTGTGAAATACCTCGGCGCCATAGCGCAACGCCTCGCGGAACGAAGGCGCGCCAACTGGGCGGATCATGAATTCCTGAAATGCAATTGGGGCATCGGAGTGCGAACCTCCGTTAATAATGTTCATCATTGGAACAGGAAGAGTCTTAGCATTAACACCGCCAATGTAACGGTACAAAGGCAGTTCGAGGTAGTTGGCAGCAGCTTTGGCCACAGCCAGCGAAACGCCCAGAATAGCATTTGCGCCTAGCTTACTCTTTGTTGATGTTCCATCGAGTTCAATCATTTTTTTGTCGATTGCAACCTGATCAAAAACACTAAAACCTTCGAGCTCGGGAGCAATGATTTTATTCACATTTTCAACAGCTTTCAGCACACCTTTTCCTAGGTAACGGCCTTTGTCGCCATCGCGAAGTTCAATGGCTTCGTTCTCGCCAGTTGATGCGCCCGAAGGAACAGCTGCAATACCTTTAATACCACTTTCGAGGGTTACTTCAACTTCAACAGTAGGATTTCCACGCGAATCGAGGATTTCCCGTCCTTTAATTTCATCTATATACATTGTTCTTTTATTTGAGAATTAAACTTTTAATCAATGTAAAATGAACGCACAAAAAGCAAAAATGTTTTAGGCAGAAGATAAAATAGCTGTCGAGTAACGCTCTAAATAATTTAGAATATTAGGCAATTACCCCTTCTTCTTTCAAAATATCGAAAACCAAGCCCGTGGCATCCGAAACAACCCGTCGGCAAATAATTTGATGGTGTTTACGCTCTTCGACCTGTGCTTCGGAGGCAAACTTTTGCAGAATGTCTTTGCATACAGTCGTTGCGTGAATCTCTTCAAACCGATGGTTCAACTCACGTACTTTTCGGTAAGCATTGAGTTTGGTATCCATATCGTGAGGCTGTTCGTTGCCCATTGCGAGGCCAATAACCATGAACCCGCCGGTAACTGCGCCGCACTTTTCGCGTAGCCGCCCCATTCCGCCACCAAATGTCGAAGAGATAAGCTTTGCAGTTCGTTCATCAATATTGAACAATTCGGAAAATGCGAGCAACACCGACTGTGAACAGGCATAACCCGCATCGAAATTAGCTTGGGCTTTTGCAATAATATCTTCTTTTGAAATCATATTGTTTTTGAATCGATGTGTGTTTAGTGTTTAATTTTTCTCTTCGGATTTTCGGGGAACCAACCTTTTCGTACCCTCTCCTTCTGTTCGAACAATTCGTGGATACTCCAGAACAACGAAAAGCCAAGCACACCCAAAAGTGTTGAGGCAATCAGATTTTCAATAAGAATAGAACCAACAACGCAAATTATTCCGCCAAGCAAAAACAGAGGCCATATTTTTGTTCCGAAATAGTATTCGCCCTTAATTACAACAGGGTGGAGCAATCCAATAATCAGGAAAGAGCCTAACCCGATTATGATTCCTGTAAATGAAGAGAATGAAAACATGAAGAATGATTTTAGAGTCTATAAATTACAAATGAATGAAACGAACATATTAATCTTCTCTGAATTGCGTGGGGGTTTTTCCTGTAACCTTTTTGAAAGCGTGGTTAAAAGCTCCCTTTGATCCGAAGCCCGATTCGTACATCACTTCAAAAACAGGTTTATCCTTATCGGCAAGAAGCAACCTACAGGCATGTCCTATACGGTAAGTATTTATGTAGTCGTTCACATTCCGGTTTTTAATGGCATTGACAGCCTGCGAAATGTTCCTTTCTTTTTCATTCAGCCGAACTGCAATGTCAGGAAGCGATAGTTCTGGTTCAAGGAATAGTTGTTTTACGTGCATCAACTCGTCAATTTTTTTCATTAACAAGTGCAAATCGGCCGATGGCTCAACTTGTACCTTTTGCTTCACCTCGCTAGGGACTGAATTGTGGGTAATGGTACTAAAGAAAATTGCAAAAAAGAAGAGGAAAAAATAACTAATACTGACCATATTCAGAACTGAAGGCACATAGCCTCTGAAGAAAAAATGGGCCGAGCACACAATCCCTGTTAAGCACCCAACAGCATAGCCATAAACAATAAACCGTAACCACTTAATATCAACAGCTAAAGGAAGAAATACTTTAGGATTATCTTTCAGTTTTCGTTCGGTATTCAACAGCAACCTGATCATTAAAAAATTGTAGATCAAATACTGAACCTTCACCATTACATCAACAGCAAAAGTTGTTTGGCTCAAAAAAACCGAATGTTTGTAAAGATTTTCCCTGATGTATTGATTTCCGTTTATGATCCAAATTGCCAAAAACAAAATCATGAAAAAGAAGAAAGGGATAAAGTGAGTCCAATTCTTTTTCTCTATTCTGAATTCGGATGAGAAACAATGGCGTACATAGAAGTAAAACATTGGGACCCATAAACAATAAATGGGTTTATATATGTAATGAACAAAAGGGAACTGGTCAAAAAAATCAGATCCTGCTGCCATGTTGAAACTAATAATACCATTAGTAACCACTTCGACCAATGCATAAAGCGCCAACGCAAGACTACGAGAATTCTTCCTGCCCCGGTGAAAAAGCAAAAGCATCAGCACCAGCATGGTGTACGAAATGAGAATATGAATGGTTTTTTCCATAAAAGCTAGGATGGTCAAAAAGGTTTAAGAGCCGTAAAAATAATGATTTTGGATTGGCTTCATTTGTGATATTAGATCAAAAGAAGTCAAAAATCGTGATTTTACACCGAAGTGAAATTTCTTCTTTCTATTTTTATGCACTGTAAATTCAAAATTGAAAATATCTAAAATCTAACTATTAATGGAGATGAAATTAGCACTGGGGTTTGTATTATTTTTTTTAGCAACTAGCATTCAGAATGCAAGTTCACAAACATTTTGCACAAAAAAGGGTACCGATCAAATAAGTGGAGTTAAAGATGGCTATCGTTACGAATTATGGAACCAGGACTCAAAAGGTACGGCTTGCATGACTCTTGGAAGTGGTTCAAGTTTTAGTGGCGAATGGAGTAATATTGAGAATTACCTTGCCCGCCGTGGTTTTGGCTACGATAAAACTCAAGAACACCAAGAGATAGGTATGTTTTACACAAAATTCAATTGCGATTACAACCCATCTTCGGCATCCGGAAATTCTTACCTGTCGATATATGGCTGGACCGTTGAACCATTAATTGAATATTACATTATTGAAAACTGGCAAAACTGGATTCCCTCGATGGCCGAAGGTGCAAAACTTAAAGCCACAATAACTGTTAACGACGGAATTTACGACATCTACGAAAACACCCGTGTTAATCAACCTTCAATAGTTGGCAATACAACCTTTCAGCAATATTTCAGCATACGCCGGGAAAAGCGCGAAAGTGGAACTATAAACATTTCGGAACATTTCGACAAGTGGGAAGAACTGGGCATGGATATGGGCAAAATGTACGAGGTTTCGTTTGTTGTTGAAGGATACAAAAGTAGTGGCAACTTTGATTTTACAAACCTCGAAATCCTTGTTAGCGACGAACCTCTTGGGGCAAAAGAAATTCCTGCGGCACCAGCAACTTTTAAAGTTTTACCAAACACAACCGCAGGAAACCTATCAATCGAACTTGATCAATCGTATATAAATTCGAATGTAACCATCTGCGATACCGCCGGAAACGTTGTTTTTACAAAGGAAAATATCAACACAAACCTGCTTAATATTTCCAACCTTAAAAGTGGAATCTACCTTTTGAATGTAAAGAGCAACAATCAGAACTACAACTCCAAGGTCACTGTCTATTAACTTAGGTTCTATCGTTTACTTTTGATGTACTAACGCATCGTAATTCAACTATAAAATGAACAGACTAAATCGATTTTACTTCATAATTGGGTTAATCCTGATCTTCGGCATTCAAACCACTAACGGACAAGTACGTTTACCAAAACTTGTAAGCGACGGGATGGTACTTCAGCGCGAAAGCCCCGTAAATATTTGGGGTTGGGCACAAGTTGGCGAAAAAGTCACCTTACAGCTCAACAACCAAACGTTCGAAACAACTACCGGCAACGACGGAAAGTGGCTGATAACCCTTCCATCGCAAAAAGCAGGTGGCCCATTCGA
>CAZRXT010000146.1:4700-6265 GCA_964604035.1 uncultured Prolixibacteraceae bacterium
AGCGAAGAGTCGTTGAAAGCTTTCCCCGAGCAATACAAAATTGCCAAAGAGCTTTCCGACTCAACATTTTTGCAGAATTTGATTGCTTCGGAACAAGCCGCATCGGGAAACTGGTTTGGACTGCTGGGCAAAAACGACCTAGGGCACAAAAGCACTCCGTGGTTAACCCCGCAGCTCGACGATTCGGGCTGGCCAACCGTTCAACTTCCATCTACGTTTAACGATGCGAACATCGGCCTGAAAAATGGCGCGGTGTGGTTTCGCAAAGAGATTGAACTGCCTGCAACCTGCGAAGGCAAAGCCGCTCTGCTCGAACTTGGAACAATTGTCGACAGCGATTCGGCCTTCATAAACGGCCAATTTGTTGGAACAACCTCGTACCAATACCCGCCCCGCCGCTACCGTGTTGCGCCGGGAATACTCAAAGCAGGAAAAAACAACATTACCGTTCGCGTTGTAAGCCAGTCGGGCGGTGGCAGTTTCATCAAAGATAAACCGTACCAACTGACCGTCGACGGGCAAACTTTCGACATGAAAGGCACATGGAAATACAACATTGGCGCACCAATGGAACCGTGCCCACCATCGACCTTTTTCCCCGGCAAACCCCTCGGATTGTACAATGCAATGCTCTACCCTATTGTAAATTACACCCTCAAAGGGATGGTTTGGTATCAGGGCGAATCGAATGCCGACAGAGCCGGAGAATATAAACAAGCACTTTCGACCATTATTGCCGAATGGAGGGCGCTTTGGGGTCAAGGCAATTTGCCGTTCCTTTTTGTACAACTCCCCGACTTTATGGAACCTCGCGATGAACCTTCCGACGGATCGTGGGCAACGTTGCGCAACCAGCAACTGAAAACACTTTCGGTACCCAACACGGCTATGGCCGTTACAATTGGGCTTGGCGAATGGAACGACATTCATCCGCTACGGAAAAAAGAGGTGGGCGAACGGCTTTCGCTTGCCGCTCAAAAAATTGCTTACGGCGAAAAGAACCTTGTTTTTTCGGGACCGGTTTACAAATCGATGAAAGCAAAAGGTAGTAAAATTGAACTGACATTCACCAACTGCGGAAGCGGGTTAACCACAAACAATGGCAAGGAACTTACCCACTTTGCAATTGCCGGTGCCGACAAAAAATATGTTTGGGCAAAAGCCGAAATCAAAGGCAACAAAGTGATTGTTTGGAACGATGCGATTACGAAACCCGTATCGGTACGATATGCATGGGCCGACAACCCTCAAGGTGCAAACCTCAGCAACAAAGAGGGGCTACCGGCTTCGCCATTTACAACCGAACCATAACCGAATGTAAAAATGAAGGGTGATGTTTTCGGGAAACGCCCTGATTTTTCGGTTCCGATAATACAGGGAAATCAATTCAACCGTTTTTTTCTATTCCGATGATCCAGGGAACGAAAAAAACCGCTTGTGTTAGTTAAAATTTAAATAGAAGACCCAAATTTTGAAAAAACTTAGACACTATGAGCTGTGGCCTCCAAAGAAAAGCAGCTGAATCGAAACAATCGCTTAGTAAGACCGGGAAGCTTCTCCCGCGG
>CAZRXT010000147.1:0-6193 GCA_964604035.1 uncultured Prolixibacteraceae bacterium
TTTTGTTATTCCTTCGGCATTTTTAAAAGATTCTCTAAAAGATTTAACTGTTGATGTAAGCAAGAAATTTGTTGTTTCGGCAATCAAAGGGATTGTTCCTGACGACAACTTAATTGTGGGGAAATTTATCAACCAGCGCTTTGGTGTTCCGCTCGATTCTATTGGAATTATTGCGGGACCTTGCCATGCCGAAGAAGTTGCTCTTGAGAGGCTTTCATACCTCACCATTGCATGCCCCGATGTTAAAAAAGCGCGTGCTTTTGCGCTAATGATCGAATCGTCGTACATAAAAGCACATATTTCAGACGACATCTACGGCACAGAATACGCATCGGTCTTAAAGAATGTAATAGCCATTGCAGCAGGTATTTGTAATGGATTGCACTATGGCGATAATTTTCAGGCAGTGCCGGTTTCAAACGCAATTCAGGAGATTAATCGTTTTGTAGATAAAGTTCACCCAATAACCCGCGACATAAAAGGCTCATCGTATTTGGGCGACTTACTGGTAACCGCTTATTCGCAATTCAGCCGTAACCGACTATTTGGCACAATGATAGGAAAAGGATACTCGATAAAAGCGGCTCAGCTCGAAATGAGAATGGTTGCTGAAGGTTATTACGCAGTAAAATGCATTAAAGAGATCAATCAAGAGCACAACGTGAATATGCCTATTTGCGATGCCGTTTATAATATTTGCTACGAAAACATTTCGCCAGCAATCGAAATCAGATTATTAACTGAAAACCTAAGATAAAAATATGGAGCATTTAAAATTACAACTTGGAAAAGCTTTTGCAAAAGCAAATGGCTTTATCTCTGCCGATGTTTTTGAAACTTACAAACATGCTGCTGAAGAAATGAATGCAGAGCTACATGAAAAAACAGGTAGGGGAAGTGATTTTTTAGGTTGGGTTAACCTTCCTAACGAAATAAACAATGAATTTCTGACTGACATTGAGCAAACCGCTTCAAACATCAGATCTAAAAATATTGATATTTATGTAGTTATCGGAATTGGGGGTTCATACCTTGGTGCAAAAGCCGTAATAGATGCCCTAAGCAATAACTTCGCTCACCTTAAAGGTGATAAACCTGCGGTACTTTTTGCAGGTCAAAACATTAGCGAAGATTACCTTGCCGAACTCCGCGACTTGCTGAAAACTAAAGAGTGGGCTACTTGTATCATCTCAAAATCGGGAACAACAACCGAACCTGCAATAGCTTTTAGGGTATTAAAGCAAGACCTCGAAGACAGATATGGAAAAGCTGAAGCGGTGAGCAGAATATGTGCTATTACTGATGAATCGAAAGGCGCATTAAAAACGTTAGCAAACGCCGAAGGTTATAAAACATTTGTAATTCCCGACAATGTAGGTGGCCGTTACTCTGTACTAACACCGGTTGGATTGCTTCCAATTGCAGTTGCAGGTTTCGACATTCGTGCCCTTGTTCAAGGTGCTAAAGATATGGTTGCCGCCACTTCTCCGCTTATCAAGTTCGACAATAACATTGCATGCCAATACGCAGCAGCACGTCACGCGTTATATACCGAAGGAAAGAAAATCGAAATTTTGGTGAATTATCAGCCTAAACTTCATTTCATGGCCGAATGGTGGAAACAACTCTTCGGAGAAAGTGAAGGCAAAAACGGGAAAGGAATTTTCCCTGCCGCTGTAGATTTCTCATCCGATCTTCACTCTATGGGACAATATATTCAGGAAGGTGAACGCATCCTTTTTGAAACTGTGATATCGGTAGCAAAAGCTGAACGGGAAGTTTTGGTTCCAAAAGATAACGACGACCTCGACAAATTGAATTTCCTTGCCGGGAAAAACCTCGATTTTGTGAACAAAATGGCCGAACTAGGAACTCAAATTGCCCACGTCGACGGCGATGTTCCAAACATTCGCATAGAAATACCTCGGTTGAATGAATATTACATTGGTCAATTGATCTACTTCTTCGAAAAGGCTTGTGGAATTAGTGGTTACTTGCTAAATGTTAACCCATTCGATCAGCCTGGTGTTGAAGCTTACAAAAAGAACATGTTCGCTCTGCTCGAAAAACCGGGCTTCGAAGCTGAAACAAAAATGTTAAAAGGGAGAATCTGGAAAGTCCCAGTTTTCAAACTCTAACAAAAAATACAAAAGATGCCATTTCTCAAAAAAAGATCTGGCATCTTTCTTTTTCTAACCTTCTTATTTGAAGGTTTTTTTATCCCTTTTATTCACAAAAAATTTCACAAATCCACATGAATTTTCTTGGGCACATTTATCTTTCGGGAGACGACGATCAATTGATAATTGGAAACTTTATTGCAGATTGCGTGAAAGGAAAGAAATACCTCGATTACCCAGAAGGGATTCAGAAAGGGATCCTACTTCATCGCTCAATTGACTCATTTACCGACAATAACACCCACATTCAACAAATCAAAACAGTGCTTCGCCCAACTTACAAATTGTATTCTGGTGTTGTGACCGATCTGTTTGTGGACCATTACCTAGCCGCCAATTGGCTCAATTTCTCCAAAAAACCGTTAAAAGAATATTCAGAAGAAGTATACAAGATCTTTCAGCTTAATTACGAGATACTTCCTGCCAAAATCCAAGGATTTCTGTCGAACCTGATCGAACGAAACAGGCTACTCTCCTACTCCGAAATAAGTGGAGTTGAAGAAGCGCTAATGATAATGGCCTACAAAACTTCCCTGCCCGGAAAATCGGCTGAGGCAATCAAAATTCTAAGAGGTAATTATGACGAGCTAAAAACACTCTCACTTCAATTCGTAACCGAAGTTTCAAGCTTTACAAAAACAGAATTGGAAAAATCGAAAGCTGAACAAATCACCATTTAAGAAATTAGCAATATTGTATCAATGAAGCTGTTCGAATCGGCTCTTGTCGAGTGTAAGCAGCACGAATAGCAGGATTGTGAAAAACCACAAAGAAGAACCTCCATAACTAAAGAATGGAAGGGGAATTCCAATTACAGGCACCAAGCCAATTGTCATTCCAATATTAATAGCAAAGTGGAAAAAAATAATTGATGCCACACAATAACCATATACGCGGCTAAAGGTTGATTTCTGTCGTTCTGCTAGTTTTATAATTCTGTATAATAACCAAATAAAACCAAGAACAAGAATTGTAGTTCCAACAAATCCCCACTCTTCACCAACAGTACAGAAGATAAAGTCGGTGCTTTGCTCGGGCACAAAATTGTATTTAGTTTGCGTTCCATGTAAAAACCCCTTACCGAAAAGTCCTCCTGAACCAATTGCAATTTTCGACTGATGAACATTCCAACCCGCTCCAAGAAGATCAGATTCAATACCAAGAAGATTATTTATACGGTCGCGATGATGGGGTTGCAGCAAATTATCGAACACAAAATCAACAGTAAATGAAAGAACCATCGAAATTAGGAATATCGCACTTACAAGTGGAGCCTGCGGAATTCTTCGATATATACTTATGCCAAGAATTATTGAAGCCGAAAGCAACGATGAACGAAGCAAAATGTAATAAAAATCGAGTGGCCATTCTTTAAAAATCATGTAGAATATTCCAACAAGAATTGTTGAACCTACAAAAATCAATGAACCGGTTAATATTTCGTTCCAGTTTCTACGAATTAGATAGAAGGCCAAAAAAGACAAAGCAACAAGTACAAGAACCAGAATAGCAGGCGGAAGCACCAATGTCATTACAAACAGTGCAACTACAATAAACAAGAAAAATAAAATTAGCCCCGAAAGTCCTTCTCTGAAAAGAGGAAACAAAAACACAAAATAGACCAATGCCGACCCCACATCGTGCTGAAGCAGAATCAACATGACAGGAACCAATAAAACTATAAAAAGGTTTATCCTTGTTTTTTTCTCTTTCAAATTGAAATTGTATGAACTAACTAATTTTGCCAACGCCAAAGCTGTTCCAAATTTCGAAAACTCGGAAGGCTGAAACCCAAAGCCTCCAAACATAAACCACGACCGCGAACCATTTACTACAGATCCAAAAGGAAGCACTGCAAGCAACAGAAAAAGGAATATTCCGAAAATAAGGTATGAGAACGTAACAAAGAACTTGCTGTCGCTCGCTAAAATCAAAATGGCCATAAAGAAAGCACATGCGATCCAAAGCAACTGTTTTCCATAGCGTTGCGACATGTCGAATATGCTTTTGTGTTGTTCGTCATATACGGCAGAGTAGATGTTCAACCAACCGGCAAACACCATCAGTACATAAATCAGGATAATTACCCAATCAATCTTCTTCCATATACTATAGCTTTGTGTCATAGCTTTCTACAATAATATCAGATAATTAATCGTGCGCATTGGTTCTTTGATACTTTATATAATTTGGAAGATCGGGATATAATAAATTCGTCTCAATCATCCTTGTTTCGAGCGATTGCCGTGAAGGTTGGATCGTATCTGTCAAGTATTTTTCGATCATCAAACTTGCAATTGGAGCGGCATATAAATTACCCCATTGCCCATTTTCAACGTAAACTGCTATTGCTATTTTTGGGTTCACCCTTGGTGCAAAAGCGATAAATGTTGAGTGGTCGGCACCATGTGGATTCTGTGCAGTACCAGTTTTCCCACACATCACAATTCCGGGTATTTTTGAAGAGCTTGCAGTTCCGCCACTTACAACACCTTCCATTCCATCAAGAACATACTCAAAATTAATATCATCAACAGAAGTAAATTTTCGCTCCTTGAATTCCGGATTTATCTGAGAATCTTCTATTTCCTTCACAACATGAGGAGGATAATAATACCCTCTATTTGCGAGAATTGCGGTATAATTTGCCATCTGCAAAGGTGTTGTTTGAATTTCGCCCTGCCCAATTGCTAACGAAACCAAAGACAATGAATGCCACTTTCCACCTTTAAATGTTCGTTTATCGTAATAGTCAGACTCAGGGATAAAGCCTTTTGCCTCTTCGTTGAACTCTAAAGAAACCTTATCGCCAAAACCAAAACTAAGAGTGTGCTTTCGCCAAGCATCATAACCCTCTTTCGGATTTTGAAAATGTCTTGAATCTAATACTCTTCGGAAAACCTGCGAATAATAAGCATTACACGACTGCGTAATTGAAGGTGTTAATGTAAATGACTGATTGTGGTGGCACGCCTGATGAAATTTTCCTACGGTATATCCATGATTACAAGCAAATGAAGACGAAGGGGTTATCACCTTTTCTTGCAACGCAATTAACCCATGAAGCATTTTAAACGTTGATCCTGGAGGATATTGTGCGCCCATTGCACGGTTGAAGAGAGGCAATGTCTCATCTTTCAAAAGTATCGGAAAGTTTTCGATTCGACTTCTTCCAACAAGCAATTCGGGTTTATATGTAGGCGAACTCAACAACGCAAGAATCTCACCTGTGGCTGGTTCTATGGCAACAATACTACCGGCTTTATTTTGCATCAAAAGTTCACCATACTCCTGAAGTTTATAATCGAGTGTCGAAACTAAGTTTTTCCCTTTTACCGAGCTTGTGTCGAGCCGTCCGTTCTCATAAGCCCCTTTAACCCGGTTGTGCACATCAACCAGATAAAGCCTTACTCCTTTATGCCCTCGCAACACATCTTCATAAGCCCCTTCTATCCCATTAATGCCAATATAGTCGCCCATTTCGTAATATGGATCTTTCTCCATTCTCGATTGGTTCACTTCGCCAATGTAACCAAGTACATGAGCCGAACTATTATGTGAGTAATTCCGAAGTATACGAGTCTGAAAATAAAAACCTTGATACTTGTACATCTTCTCCTGAAGCATGGCATAGCTCTCGGGCGAAACCTGTTTCACAACTGGCGAAGGTTTAATTCTTGAGCGAGATTTAGCTTTCCTGAATTCAGCTTTAAAATCTTCTTTTGAAACCTTCAGAATTGAGCAAAGAGTAGTTGTATCGAAAACACCAATTTCGGCAGGAACAGCCAGAAGATCATAAACAGACTGGTTATAAACAAGAAGCTCGCCATTCCGGTCATAAATCAACCCTCTCGAAGGGAATTCAACAACCTCGCGGACTACATTTTTGGTAGCAGACTGTTTGTACGATTTATTTATAACCTGAAGAAAGAAAAGCTTAATAATGAATATTCCCCCGACAAGAAAGAAAATCAGATTAATTATATTTTTCCTTTTTGAATAACTATCCACTT
>CAZRXT010000148.1:0-2592 GCA_964604035.1 uncultured Prolixibacteraceae bacterium
CCATTAGCATCGCTCAATGTTGCCAAGACTTCATTATTCAGGTAATTATCAATGTTTTTAGGTTTCTTAACAGTGTAAACAGCTTCAATATCCGAATCGGTTGTAGTTGTTGTAATACTTACCTGCTGAGTTGTTGTTCCTCCGTTAATATCTTTTGTTTTAATGTAGAAAGAAGTTGTTCCGGCAACGAGCGATGTAACATCGGTAACAATAATATCGCCGGTAGAATAGCTCAGCGACATGCCCAAAGGCAACGATCCCGAGGTTAAAGCAGCAGAAACTATTGCTCCGTTGGGGTCGGTAACAGAAGCAACACGCTGGCCATTTGTCATACTCTCAATATTCTGAGCCGGAATAACTGTATAAACCGATTCCACATCGGGGTTAATATTCACAGTTGAACTGTTGTTTTCTGGAATCGGATCGTAATTTAAGCTCGAAACCGTTGCGGTGTTCTCGTAAACTCCCGATTCGTTAACATTGGCTGTTATGGATAACGAAACGGAACTTACATACGCCAACGTTCCAATTGTCCATACACCAGTCTCGGACTGATAAGCTCCTGCGCCATTATCCGAGACGTAAGTGAAACCCGAAGGCAGCAAGTCTGAAACAACAACATCCGAAGCTTCTGAAAGACCATAATTCAGAACCGACAAGGTAAAGACGACCTGGTCGCCAATGTTTGCCTGTTGTTTGTCGATGGTCATTTTTAGCTCCAGATCCGACTCGGTCTGTATTGTTACACTTGTGGTTGAACTATTATTTACAGTAACCAGATCAGTAACCGAGCTGCTTACTTTTGCTGTATTTGTAATGATATAATTATTGGCAACACTTTTCTTCACTTCGGCCATAAGCTTCAAATTGACCGAACCCAAAGGCGGTATTGATGCAATTTCGTAAGAGCCACTCCAAGTTTTCCACCCAGAACCGCCGTTTGTGCTATACTGCCCGTTCTGTAATTCGGAAGGCAGGGTATCTGAAACCAACACATTCGAAACAGTTGAAGGCCCATTATTCACAACTGTCAATTCATAAAAAACATCATTACCCGCGGTTACTGGATTTTGAGAAGCTGTCATCGCAATCAGCAAATCGGAATTTTTATGAACTACCGAAGTAACCTGCGCCGAATTGTTTGAACCGACAGGATCGGCAGTAGAACTAGCTACCGAAGCTTGGTTCGTAAGCGAACCTGTAAAGTTGCTATTAATCGTACCTCTTACGTTAATTGCTCCTGTGCTTCCGGCTGCAATCGTTCCCACATTGTGCGTTCCCGACCATTCCGAATATGAATTATTCGAACCAGACACTTCTGTTCCGGTAATTTCTAACGGAAGAACATCAGTAACAACGCAATTTACAGCATCGCTAGGGCCATTGTTAGTGTACCGTATTCTGTATTCAACTACCGCCCCGGCAACAACATCGTCAGCCGCAGTAATGATCGACTTTTCTATTGAAAGATTGGCGGCAGTTGTTATTGTTGAAGAAGCTAAAGCGGTGTTGTTCGACAACAACGGGTCGGAAGCCTTACTGCTAACCTCTACATTATGGCTGATTGTTCCCGATGCATTGCTCAGCACTTTTCCTCTTATCTTAAATGAATAACTACTTCCGGCATTAACATATCCAATATTCAATAGTCCAGTCCACTGTAACCATGTTGAACCGTTGTTAACCGAATATTCCGGAGAAGTAATTATTGAAGAATTTAAAATATCAGAAACAAGAACATTGTCGGCATCAATTATGGTACTGTTGTTTGTAACGGTAACCGAATACAGGATTGTTTCACCAGCAGTAACCGAAACCGGCGCTGATACAGCAACCGAAAGGTCAACTTCTCGGCTCAACCATGTTTGAATGGTCTGACTATTGTTTGCAGCATTGATATCACTATCCGACGATGACACGCTGGCGGTATAAGAAACCGGATCGGTAGCGGCATTTGTAACTACACCTCTTATCTGAAGGGTAAATACCGAGTCGCGTTTCAATGTTCCAATAGTGAGAGAATTTGTCCAGTTTTCCCAACCTGCACCAACGGAATAAGTAAGATCGGTAATCGACAAAGTATTTACAACATCGGTCAGCACCACATTATGGGCATCGCCGGGGCCATCGTTAATAATTGAAACATCATAAACAACTTCTCCGTTCTTTTGCAAAGGTGAAGCGATTTCTGAAACCAACAGAATAAGATCGGCTTTGCTTGAAACAGTTGTTGAAACGCTTGTTTGATTATTGGCAGAGATATTGTCATCGGTCTCCGACGAAACAGTTGCCTTGCTAGTTAGAGAACCTGTAAACCCGGAATTAATATCTCCCCTAATTAGAAAAAGTGCCGTATCGTTATTATTTAGTAGTGGAAGAGTGAAAGTGCCACTCAAATTATTCCACGAACCTCCGTTATCTATTGAATAGTTGGCATTTGATATCGTGGCAGGAAGCGTATCTGCAACAACCACTCCATAAGCAAGACCAGGACCGTTGTTCACAACCCGAAGCGAATACTCAATTGGCGTTCCGGCTACAACTGCTGATGGCGCGGATAGCAAAACCTGCAAATCGGAAATAAACGAAACT
>CAZRXT010000148.1:2692-6175 GCA_964604035.1 uncultured Prolixibacteraceae bacterium
CCGGAAGGCATACTTTCGTTCAACAAAACAGAGTTAGCATTACTGGGGCCGTGGTTCTTCACTTTAACAACAAAAACCACCTCTTTGCCCGAGATATAAGAACCCGACTGCACCGTTTCTGAAACCGAAAGATCAGCAGATGAATTTATAATAGTCTGCACAGTGGCACTATTGTTCGTCGAAACAAGATCAGTAGAAGAGGAACTTACCACAGCCGAATTGCGAATTAAACCGATCAAGTTGCTTCCAACTTCAGCAACAATTTTTATTGATTCTGAACTTCCTGCTGCCAGCATGCTAATTGTCCAGTCGGGCAAATTCCAGGAACCTTTGGTAGGTGTTGTACTCTTAACAACCAACCCTTCGGGCAGGATATCGTGAACAGTAACATACTGCGCGCTACTTGGGCCGCTGTTCGAAACTGTTAACGTATAAGTTATGCTGTCGCCGGCAAAAGCAGGATCGGGCGAATCGGTTAGTATTAGAGAAAGATCGGACTTCGACTTTACCGGAATTGATTTAAGTGCGATATTATTTAATGATACAGGATCGTAGGTTGCTGATGAAACAGATGCACTGTTTAGCAACATGCCCGTAACACTGCTTCCAACTTTTGCAACTATGTTAAGCATTGCCGAGGCTCCACTTTCTAGCGCACCAACAGTCCAATAAGGAGAACTCCACGAACCGGTTGCTGTAGTTGCGCTTACAAATGTTAGTGAAGAAGGAAGAACGTCGGTTACTTTCACCTCTTGAGCCAACGTTGGCCCATTGTTCGCAATATAAATTGTGTACGAAATATTTTCTCCGGCAACAGCAGTATCAAGGTTTGCTGTTTGAGTTATCTGAAGGTTAGCTTCCAATACACGCACGGTAACTGTTGCCAAATCGCAACGTTCGGAAGGGTTTTCGTTCATGCAAATCTGATACACCAAGGTGTATGTTCCCGAAGGTGTTCCTGCGGCTACGCTTACAGCTCCGGTCGATGTATTTAGCGACACCCCGGAATTAGATGCCGGAATCAGAAGCGACAATGAGATGCTTGACTGAGATACCGGAGATCCGTTATACAAGTCGTTGCTTAGCACATTGCTTATTACAACTCCGCCCGAATTGGAATTTACCAGAGAGCCAACATCGTCGACTGCAACGGGTAATATCGTTTCAACTTCAACCTGATTTAAGAAACTCCCGCCCGCAGCACCAAAACTTAACGAGTAATCGCGCTCATCGTCAAGGCCTGTCTGGCCAAGAACAAATGTGACAATATTGTCGGGGTTAGTGTAGTTGATGATGTATGAAGCTGAATTATCGAATTCCAACCCAGTAAGGTTTGATGTACGCCCAAGAAAACGGGTGCGCCCGGTTGCCGAATTGGTTGAAACTGTAAGTTGCGACGGATTATTGACCTTATAATCGGCATACCCGCTATGTTCAACAAACTCTCTGCTAGTAAGGCTACTTCCGTCGACATCGACCCCTGTAATGCAATAGTTGTAGAGATAGACATCGGCATTTGTTGCTGCATTGTAGAATTGCAATTGATAAACAATGTAACTATCAGTTAAGCTGTTGGAAATAATCTGAGGCTGAAAACGTGACGCATAGCCTGAAGTTACATCATCGTCAAAAATCTTGATCGTAGCATTTTTTACCTCAACAAGGCGAAGTATAGCATAAACGGTAACACCATTTTTTGTTATCAAGTTATTGTATCGATGAACAGATCCTTGCGAAAAGCCATTGTTCCCATTATTCACCAAAACTGTTCGGTTCGAATTCAGAAAACTAAGGGAATTGTATTCCAAGTCGATTAAATTCTGGGCATTTACGTTTAAACTGCCTCCAAAAAATGAGATTGCAGCAAGCACTGCAATCAAAAAGTATTTTTTTATATGGGTTATATTTGAACTGAAATAATTATATATAGAGCTCATAATATGCTTTTTAGCTTCCAATGAAATGCTTTTATAAAAGTAAGCTTACAAATTCAATACACAAAGAAAAACTTCTAGTTATGCAAGAGATTTCGGCATTGGTGATATATAAACTTCACTAAAAATAGAGAAAAAGAATATAATTTAGTTTAATAATTCATTTTTATTCACAGAAAAACATATCCCAATTCAAACAAATATTTTAATATCAAAACATTAAATCGTTCAACAATAATTTACATCTGCAATTAAACATTTGAAGAATTGACGAGACATTTCAAAAACAATGAACCTAAAAAGCCCATATCAACAACGAAGAACAGTGAATAAAATTATAAATTTACCGGCTCGAATTACATTGGCAAACCTTCTAAAATCATACGAATGAAACTTAAAATTTCCAACCTATCATCAATCGCACTATCAATATTAGCAATGATTGGCCTATTGGCATCAACAGTTTGTTTTGTTTCCTGCAAAAAGGAAAAAAATAACGATGCCGACAACAGCAACATTCAGTATGTTGGAAGAATGGACTTTACAAATCCGAAATGTGTAAAATATTCCGCAGCAGGTGCCTACATCAAAGCGAAATTCAAAGGTACTTACCTCGAAATAATAATGAACGACTGCGCTTCGAACACCCACAACTACATTGAGGTTGTGATCGACAACATGGAACCAACACGAATTCAACTTACAGCCGGAAAAAAAGCCTACAAAATTGCCGACAATTTATCGGACGGAGAACATACCGTTTTGATTTGCAAAGACACTGAAGCCTCGATCGGGCTCATCGAATTTTATGGGTTCAACTGCGAAGGGCTTCTGCCGTTAAGCGATAAACCAACCCGCAAAATTGAGTGCTTTGGAAATTCGATTACGGCAGGTTCGTGCATGCTTACCGGTGAACCTTGCGATCTTGTTGCCAACGGGTCGAACTGGAACGCAGCCAACTGCGCTTACCTTTCGTACGGCGCACTAACTGCCCGCGCTTTAAATGCCCAGTATCATATTACGGCATGGTCGGGCATTGGATTAATTCACAGCTGTTGCGATATGGCCAACACCATGCCCGATGTTTACGACCGCATGTACCTCGACCAGGCAACTCCAAAATGGGACTTCGCTCAGTATATTCCCGATGTGGTTACAATTTGTTTGGGACAGAACGACGGCGCCGAAAACGTAGCTTCGCAAGCATTCAAAGACAGCTATGTTGCTTTCATCAACAACCTGAGGTCGAAATATCCTAACACAACATTCTTCCTTCTCACCAGTCCAATGGCCGACGACAATTTACTATCGGTAATGAACACTTCTTTGCAGAGTATTATTGACCAACTTAGTACAGCAGGCGACAAGAAGATTTTCAAGGTTGAACTGCCACATGGAATGAATGGCGGATGTTCGGCAAATCCACATCCAAGTATTGAACAACACGCCCAGTGTGCCAAAGTTTTGGCTGCTGCCATCGGCGAAAAAATGGGTTGGTAAGTTGTTTGTCCTTCGACCTGCAAGGGCAGGGTTACGAAAAACCCGTAAA
>CAZRXT010000149.1:0-6166 GCA_964604035.1 uncultured Prolixibacteraceae bacterium
GGTGGTTATGCTCGATCAAAAGGCTATTGGCAAAATACAAAAAAGAGCAAATCGTCATTTGAATTAATAAAAGATAAATTAGAATTAGGTTTTGAAAATAGTGCTTGGTTAAGATATAAGAGCGATATTTTAGATTCAGAAAAAGAAATATTTGATCGCAATCCATACGTCACTGTCGATTCACTTGTAAGGCGATTAACCTGCTACGAAAACACCGAGTGGATCTGGTTAAAAGTAAATTCTACATACACTTTTAAAGACATAGAGATTATAGTTGATTCAAACAAAAAGGTATACATCAAATACAATGGATCTAAACGTTTTTTCCAGAAAGCGAATTCATTTTCTGAGGTTAAGTCCGATAATTCTCGAATAACCTTTGGTAAGCACATTCTACTTAATCCAGGTGAAACGGAAGAATTAAATATAGATGGAGAAAACAACTCTTGGTTTCTATTCCATTTGGATGATAATTACAATTTAATGTTCTGCTTTAATTAAGACATTAACTTTTTGTATTTGAGTAAAATGTTATATTCGTAATATCATAAAGAACTTAACAAAGTACTTAGTATTCTCAGATCAAAAATAAGTCGTTAATCTCCCATTTCCTCCATATCCCCAATATCCGCACATTGTCATCGAAGAGTTTTGTGCATAGCTGTTTTTATTAATGCTTCAAATCCGTAAATTAGGATAAGAACTTAAAAATCAATAAAAATGGAAACGCAGCTATCTTCAAAACAGATAATTATTGACATCTCTTCAATGAGGAGTATTGCCACCCAATTATTGGGAAAAGGTAAAGATTATGAACAATTACTTGAAACAATCTTATCTAAGAATTCCTATTACAAAGAGTATTATTTGCCTCCATCATTAAAAGAGCTTCAAGAGGAAACTGGCTTGAAATATCCGGTAATCCGCAAATGCTTAAATAATATTTACACCGATTTGTTGATGCATGATGAAATAGGTATCGATTTTTCAATCAAAGAGGTGGAGTATGTTTTTGACATCAAACGCTATAGTAAATACACATCCTTTGTAGTTAAAAATATTCCTGTTTTGCCCAGGGTAGGCGATGAAGTTTACTTTCCATTTCTTAAGGCAAAGGTCGGCACCAGTTCCTTTTACGTTCATTCAATCGATCACTCTTTTGATGACACAAAACAATCTATTGGTATATCATTAAGAGTTGGTTCCTATAATAAGTTTCTGGAAATGAGAAAGGACGAAGAATACATCAAAGGTCATTTAACTATTGAAGAATACACATTTCTGGACAGCTATGAGCTAGCCAAAAAATTGGGTTATCGCAGGTACTGATTTTATTGCACACGGCTCCCCCTTCTGTTGTTTTTTCCTGTCACATTTTTTGCAACCCAACACACAGTTGCACATAGCCATCCTCGTTCCTACGGTGGCTAAGAGCAACCCCAATCGCTCATTTCAAAAAATCGCTTCACTCCAACCTCCACCACCGTTTAGCTTGCGCCAGAAAAAAACAACCCAAAGCTATATTTGCATAACACCATCTTATAAAACATGCTCCGTTCCTACGCATGTCTCATAAGGGCATTATGCAAAATAGCCGCTGCAACCCTACACACCTTGGGTTTCCTCATTCACCCTTCAAAGCTCAGTTTTTCCAATGCGCCCCGCAACTGGCTTTTAAGGGTAAATTCGTCAACCCATTGGAAACGGACGCGATCGGCAGCTTTTCAAATCGTTTACTTTTCGTTTTTTCCTCCGTTCGTGCCTCACTCCGTCAAAACCTCAAACAAAACTTAACGGTCTATCAGTTTGAAAGTGTCTTGAAAAAGCAAGAGTAAGTCGCATTCGTTCACAAAAGCGGCTCGTTCCTCACCACTATTTGTTCACTTTTTTGCCTTACACTTGCCCGGTCGCGATCGGCAGTACCATTATTGAACACCAGGCACAAAAGCCATCGTTTCATTCATTCCACCACAATACGCTTCGCCCGTTTCGTACCTCACGGACTTCGCTACTTTCCGTTCCATTCATTCACGCTGTCTTTAGAGCCTTCATCTTGCTTCGATGGTTCGTTCCAAAATGCAAGAGCTTCGTTCCTCAGCACTTGCCCCGCCCGTAACAATTATTCAAGCCATGCCCACCCCCCAAAGTAACTTCTACTCTCGCAACAACATTCTACCTTCCCCTGAAAAGAAAAGTGGTACTGTATGTCGGAATAAATAAAACCGATAAACAAGGTAATTCCTCGTCCGGGTTCGTCAAGGTCAAGCCCTGCGGGTTTTTGAAAAAATCTCCACCCTCGTTCCTCGGGTAGTATTTTTCCAAAAAACCTTGACACTCCCCGTCCTCGTTCATTTTTTGGCGTTTATCGGTTTCATTTAACCCTTCTTTGTTTAAGGAAGAAATCAAAAGTCAAATCAACAGCAATACAAGGCAAAAAGATGCATTGAAAACCATTTGAGGAACACTCAAATAACTCAATATTAGCTTTAGTTCAGACAAGGTCAAAGCCGTATTTGCTCCATACCAAGTCCAAGTATTAACAATTAAAATTTCTCATATCATGGGTAAAATTAAACAAGGAATCCTCGGTGGATTTTCCGGCACGGTTGGAACCGTAGTCGGTGGAAATTGGAAAGGGATTAACTATATGCGTTCGAAAGCGCAAAAAGTATCCAATCCAAAAACTGATGGGCAAATGAGTCAACGCACAAAATTTGCTCTTGCACTCAACTTTTTAAAACCAATTAGCACCTTTCTGCGTACAGGTTTTAAATTGTATTCTTCCAAGCAGACTCCCTTTAATGCTGCAATGTCGTACACGTTGGCAAACGCCATTACTGGAACTTTTCCGGACTATTCGCTGGATTACTCTTTGGCTCTTGTTTCACGTGGTGCCTTAACAGGAGTTTCTGGTGGTTCTGCAGATATCGCTGGCGGTAACATCAATGTAACTTGGAATGACAATTCGGGTGTAGGTGATGCCAAGCAAACCGACAAGTCATTAATCGTAGTCTTGAATTCTTTGAAGAACGAGGCTGTTTATGAAACTGCTGGTGCCGATCGTATGACCGGAACACATGAAATTGCTCTCCCTGCCGACTGGATGGGCGACAATGTAGAAGTATATCTCGGTTTTATTTCCGAAGATGCAAAAACTGTTTCGAACAGTTTCTATTTAGGTTCTTTGATTGTTGCCTAAGCATTGGTAATTGGTTTTCTTGCGAGAGCCGCCCTTAAATGGGGCGGTTTTTTTATTCTGCGGTTCTCTAATTCTGAGATTTAGAGTATCTTTACAATTGATTTATATTTGCTTATTGAAAAGACCATAAATGATTGACATACAGATTTATAAATTTTATTTTTATTGTCTTTTTATTTGTGTCATATTTGCAACATACTTTTGTATGTCACTGAATTACAATACATATTACTTTTGAAGAAGTAAAGTAAATAATCCGAACCCATAAAGGGTAATAGAATAAATTAGCAGCCCTATCTGGAAGTTTTCAGGTAGGGCTTCTTTTGTTTGTACTTCAATAGTGCATCTATTCTAAAATGACAAACTGCAAAGTGCACTTCAATTCATTTCTTCTCCCTAATTCTTTTGATCAACTCGCCACTTCCCACACCATTTTTCTACCAACTTAATTTGAATATTCGTTTTTAATCGTTGGTGAAAAACAGCGAATCAAAACACCTATCTTTCTGGTTTCTAATTTTGTTTACTTACATTTGCTAAACACAATAAACCTATTATGAAAGTATTCTATTTATTACTATTTGCCCTTGCAATAGTTAATTGTAGGGCTGCAAATCCTGTACTCACCATTGAAGGTGGACAGGTACAAGGCGTAAAAGCCGATATCGAAGGAGTGTATGTTTATCGCGGAATTCCGTATGCTGCACCTCCAATTAAAAACCTCCGATGGAAGGCTCCTCAGTCAGTCATACCATGGCAGGGAGTAAAAATTGCCGACAAATTTGGACATCCAGGTTACCAAGCCGTCCACTATCCCGGCGGCTATACTACCGAGTGGGGGTATGGCGATGAGTCTCCTTATAGCGAAGATTGCCTTTACTTAAATGTTTGGACAAAAGCTCCGGGCGAAGTTACTAAGAAACTTCCTGTTGCACTGTGGATTCATGGTGGCGGTTACCGCGAAGGATGGGGCTCAGAACCTGAATTTGACGGTCAGGAATGGGGAAATAAGGACGTAGTGCTTGTTTCAATCAACTATCGTTTGGGTGTCTTTGGATTTTTGGCGCATCCCGAACTTTCAAAAGAAAGCCCCAATAACGTTTCAGGAAATTACGGCATTCTTGACCAGATTGAATCCCTCAAATGGATTAAGAAGAATATTGCTCAGTTTGGCGGTGATCCTGAGAATGTAACAATATTTGGTCAAAGCGCTGGTGCCGGTAGTGTAAAAACGCTTTGCGAATCACCATTGGCAAGGGGGTTGTTCAAAAAAGCAATTATTATGAGCGGTGGAGGATTAACACCACCTCCCGCAGCCGAGTCGAATGCTTCCAGTGCTGCACCTAATGCACGTCCAGGCGGCATGGGTGGATTTGGTCCAGTGACGCTTGAACAGGCGGAAACTCAGACCAAGGAAATTCTGGATTGGGCTGGCCTAACATCACTTGAAAAAATGCGTGCCGCTTCAACCGAAATAATCTACACCGTTGGAAGTCTGTATTCTTCTGTTACAGGAAACCGTACCCGAATGACCGGCTCACCAATAGTTGATGGTTATGTTTCGCTCCAAAGTTTCGATGCATCAGCAATTGACAATAAGCTGGCAAATGTTCCATACATGATTGGCTTCACGCTGAACGACATGGGTAACATGTCTCCAGGAATTGCTGAATTCTGTTTGAACCGTGAGAATACTGGCAGCAAAGCTTTTGCATATCAGTTTGCCCGTCCATTACCAACCGATGGCAGGGAAAACGTATTAAAGGGAGCGTTCCACTCTTCCGATCTTTGGTATGTATTTAAATCGCTCAAACATTGCTGGAGACCAATGACAGAAGGCGACTGGGCTCTTTCCGAAGCTATGCTTACTGCCTGGACCAACTTTGCCAAATATGGTGATCCGAACGGCAAAGGTGCCGGCAAGTGGGCTCCTTATACAAAGGAAAATCCTAAGTTTATGGTTTTCAAGCTCGATGAAAGCGACAAAGAAAACTCGGGAATGGGTGAACCATTAAAACCTTGATATTACAAATTGAAAAAACTACCGTTGATATGGATGGATTAATTTTTAGTCTATTTCCTTTCACCGTTTAATACAAACAATAAAAATGAGGCACAATATTTACAAGTAATATTGTGCCTCATTTTTCTTTAGTGATATAAATGGCTTTCTGCCAAAACGCACAAGTAAAACGCTACGACGTGGCAACTTACAATCAAACAAACGGCATAAACATTGGGTATCATCAAACCAGATGGCATCACCTTGGAGTCGTCGCTACGCGGCTTAAATTCGTTATCGTTATATGCATCTATTGTTGATTATGTGCTAATTAGATCTTTACAAGCAGTTTTATTGCAATATTTTGGTAAAATTCAGATTTAAGGTACAATGCAAAAGCCGCATAGCAGCGACAGCTTAAATAATTTCCTTTTCTATTTTATATCCAACATTAAATACTATCCGTATTTTACATCTACAAATGAGCTTCTATTATTGTTTATTCAAAGATTCCAACATGTTTTTGCAAATAGTAGAAAAACAACATGTGTTACCTTTAAAAAATTGAAGTAAAACACAAAAACAAATCATTACTAACTAATGTGAACCATTATTTCGAAAGAAAAGGTGGTTTTTACTTTCCATAAGATGCCATAAATACCCTCTTTAAGCTATCAAATAAGCTAATCAACATCAATAAGAAACTGAAAGACAGATTGTTGATTTTTTTTCTTAAAATAATTAGATTTTAAAGAAATAGGGCGTATATTGTGCCCGTAATTTAATATCATATTATGAATAAAGGAACAGTTAAATTTTTTAATAATTCAAAAGGTTTTGGATTCATTAAAGATGCAGATTCAACAAAAGAGTATTTCGTACATGTAAATGGCTTGAAAGACGACATCAAAGAAAATGACGAAGTTACTTTCGATCTTGAAGAAGGTAGAAAAGGTTTAAATGCA
>CAZRXT010000150.1:0-2702 GCA_964604035.1 uncultured Prolixibacteraceae bacterium
TTTCAAAATAGAGTTCTGAAATTTTGAAGGAAACAGATTTATTGTCTGTGGATGGAATTTTTTATATAAAAAAAAGCGATCAATTGACCGCTTTTACAATATAAAATCAAAATGCTTAGATTTCAAGCATTGGCTTGTATAGTCGAATCGACAAAAACTCTTGCAGCCAACTCTTTATCAATAAGATATAAGCCTTGACCTTTACCTTCAACAATTTTGAGCTGATCAAGAATTGTAGCAACATTTGCTTCTTCTTCAACTTGTTCGTCCACATACCACATTAACATGCTACGAGTTGCGTGATCGCTAATCTCGATTGCGATATCAACAAGCTTATTAATTGAGTCTGAAATGTACTCTTCGTGTTTCAATACATTCTCAAATGTTTCGATTACACTTCCAAAATCAGCTGGCACAGAATCAATTGCCTTAAGTTCAACTTTACCATTTCGTTCAATAATGTAATCAAAGAACTTATTTGCATGAGTTAATTCTTCTTTAGCCTGAACTTTCATCCAGTTAGCAACGCCTGGCAACCCAAGTTTTTGAGCATAGGCACACATAGACAAATACAAATATGAAGAATATAATTCTCTGTTTATTTGCTCGTTAAGAGCCTTTTCCATTTTTTCTTTAATCATAGCATATTTTTTTAGTTATACATAACGAGAATGTAAATTTAAGAATATTAAACGTCAGTTTTAAGAGTTAAAGTCAAGGTTAAAAATATTTTTCATTTTCTGAAGAGAAGGATTTTTCTTCATCATTGCTTGCATTTTTTGTTCATCAGTCAACAGTTTATCTTCATGAACAACAGTTACTAAATCGATTTCAACATCAATTTTGGTGTTGCTTAACTTCCGGCTCAAGAAACCAATTATCTCGGGCTTAAGTAAACGCATTTGATCTTGTTGAACTGAATTAGCTACATTAAATAAAACATTGAAATTATTGAGAAGTTCAGGTTTTGTTGTTGAAAGAGTGTTGTAAAGATGTCCTTGATCTACATATTTCTTTGCGTATTCACTCCACGCTTCTTGAAGCTGTTCCTGAGAAAAAATTCTGTCGATAGTGTCTGATTCTCGGGTATCACTTTCTGCTACAACAATTTCTATCTTTTTTTCAACTTCATTTTTACCATTTAATGCATCTAAAATAGATGGAGTCCCAATGTCTGACTTCTTTCTGGTAACAACTACTGATTGTTTTACGGTTTCAACTGGAGGTTTTGAAACGACAGAAGAATCAACTTTTTCGTTTGCAGCTTTAGTTGCTACAATTGGTGTTGATATCGTACTAAAGATATTTTCAATAACTACATCAAAAACAGACCAATCTTGGTCATCTACTTTTTTTTTTGAATGATCTGAGCGATTTTAATTAGCGTAAGCTCAACTAAAAGTCTTTTATTTTGACTTGTCTTATAATTCAGATCACACTGGTTTGCAATATCTAACGCTTTCAACAAGAAATCGTGATCGCAAACAGTTGCTTGGATTCGGTACTTCTCCTGAACCTCTTTTCCAACTTCAAGAAGAAGAATTGTTGCAGGATCTTTGCAAACTAACAAATCTCGAAAATGAGAATTCAACCCAGTTATAAAATGGTGACCATCAAAACCTTTTTCAAGAATTTCATTAAAAGTTATAAGAATATCAGGTATATCAGATTTCAAAAAGTTATCGGTTAGCTTAAAATAGTAATCATAATCGAGAACATTTAAATTCGAAATAACATCTTGATATGTAACGTTTTTCCCCGAAAAACTCACAATCTGATCGAAAATAGAAAGAGCATCACGCATTGCTCCATCGGCCTTGTGGGCTATAATATTAACACCCGTCTCTTCTATAGTAATACTTTCACTTTTAGCAACATACTGAAGATATTCAGCAATATCAGAAATTTTAATCCTATTAAAGTCAAAAATCTGACAGCGAGACAAAATGGTTGGTAATATTTTGTGTTTCTCGGTTGTTGCTAAAATGAAAATTGCATGGCGCGGAGGTTCTTCTAATGTTTTAAGAAAAGCATTAAACGCCGATGACGACAGCATGTGAACTTCATCGATGATATAAACGCTGTAATGTCCTAACTGTGGTGGGATTCGAACTTGATCGATTAAAGAACGGATATCTTCTACTGAATTGTTCGAGGCTGCATCGAGTTCGTGAATATTGAACGACCTATTTTCATTGAAAGCTAAGCAAGATTCGCATTCATTACAAGGCTCATGATCAGCAGTAACATTCTGACAATTAATTGTTTTTGCAAAAATACGAGCACAAGTAGTCTTCCCGACTCCTCTCGGACCGCAAAATAAGTATGCATGTGCCATTTGATTATTCTTGATGGCATTTTTCAATGTTGCGGTAATCGATTGTTGCCCAACGACAGATACAAATGTCGATGGCCTATATTTTCGTGCAGAAACAATAAATTCGTTAGTCATAACTTTAATAATTGGATTCAAATATAAAGATTGTAAACTGAACATCCTTGGCCAAAATCGATCATTTTATCAACATTTAATTAAAAGTGCCTCAAAATGAGAAAAAATGAAAACAAAAAATCTTATTCAATGTTAATTTAGAAAAAGAAAAAACAATGAAGACACTTATATTATCCATCGCCTTATTTATCTCATGTTTTGCATTTTCACAGAAAACGCTTCATGATTTTACTGTTGTTGACATCGAAGG
>CAZRXT010000150.1:2802-6122 GCA_964604035.1 uncultured Prolixibacteraceae bacterium
AACGGGAAAATAGTTAAGGTTCTTTCACCCAAAACATCGCCTTTATCTGATGAAATATTGAATTGGATTAAGAAGTAATACAACTAACTATCGGTAGTGCTTATATTTGTGGATCAATAAAAAGATTTCACAAAATGAATAAACGAGGATTTGCAAGCGACAATAATTCGGGAATACACCCGGCAATTTTGGAAGCAATTCAAAATGTGAATGTTGGACATGTAGCCGGTTATGGCGACGATATTTATACACAAAATGCAATAAATGAATTCAAAAAAATCTTCGGTAACGAAATCGAAGTTTTTTTTGTTTTCAATGGAACCGGAGCCAATATTCTATCAATAACAAGTTCAACCAATTCTTTCAACTCGGTTATTTGTGCTGCAACTGCCCACATATTTGTCGACGAGTGCGGAGCTCCCGAAAAAGCTTCGGGATGCAAGTTAATTCCGATAACAACAAAAGACGGGAAACTAACCCCTGAATTGATAAAACCACAATTGCTTGGATTTGGTTTTGAACACCATTCTCAACCAAAACTGATTTCAATTTCACAGGTTACAGAGTTAGGAACGGTTTACGAGGTTGATGAAATCAAAGCAATTTGCAAACTAGCCCATCAGCATGGTATGCTTGTTCACATGGATGGAGCAAGAATTGCAAATGCTGCGGTTAGCCTTAATCTTCCTTTTAATGCCTTCACAAATGATGCTGGAATTGATGTACTTTCCTTTGGCGGAACAAAAAATGGGATGATGTTTGGCGAAGCTGTTATCTTTTTCAACAAAGAGCTAGCTGAAAATGCGAAATATATCCGCAAACAATCAACACAGCTATATTCAAAAATGCGATTTATTGCAGCTCAGTTCAGTGCCTATTTCGAAAATGATTTATGGAAAATTAATGCTGCACATGCGAACAAAATGGCTTCGGTTTTAGCTGGGAAATTAGTTGAAATTGGAATTCCGATTACCCAAAAAGTAAGTGCAAATGGAATATTTGCACTTTTAGATGATGAAATAAGAGATAAGCTGCAAAAGGAATATTTTTTCTATCCTTGGGACGAATCGAATCATGAAGTGCGCTGGATGACTTCTTTTGACACTGCACCTGAAGACATTGACAGCTTTTGTAAAGCACTAGAAAAGCTTCTGAATGAATAACCTAATTTTTAGATATTACCCACAACCAATATCGAATGAAGATATATTGCTTGAAAAGAAAATTTTCAAATATAGCGTGGTGATCCCTATGTTATTTATTCTAGTCTTATGGATTATAAAAATAATTGAGATTACATTAGGTATTCATTTTATAACACTTGGAAATTATCCTCGACATTTAAAAGGTGTATTAGGAATAATAACGTCACCACTCATACATAAAGACTTAAGCCATTTAATTGGAAATTCAACTTCATTTTTGATACTATCTACTGCCCTATTCTTTTTTTACCGAAAAGTTGCTTTAAAAGTTTTTTTACTTAACTATTTCTTCTCTGGCCTATTTTTGTGGCTTGGAGGACGTGAGGCTTGGCATATAGGCGCAAGTGGAATTATTTACGGATTAACAGCTTTCTTACTATTATCGGGAATTATACAACACGATTTGAGATTGCTTACAATTTCTCTTATTGTAACCTTTTTATATGGAAGCTTTATATGGGGAATCTTCCCTTTTGAACCAACAATTTCGTGGGATGGGCATTTAATGGGGGCCGTTTCTGGAGCAATTTTAGCATTGATTTTCCACAAATATGGGCCACCTCGAAAAAAATACGAATGGGAAGAGGAACCTGATGTCGATGATAATTTAACTGAAAATGAAGAATTTAATAAACCTAATACTTTCGAACAAAGTCAATAAAATGTTAACTTGACACGTACAAATAAAATCAGGTGTTTGCTATTTCAAAAAAAGTATACTTTTGCACCAGTTCTAAAAACAGTTCTTTTAAATGATAAGTAGACGAATAATAAGGGTTAAGGTAATGCAATCGCTTTACGCATTCCATTCTTCACCAGATCAGACAATTAACCTTGCTGAAAAAGAGTTGTTTTTCAGTATCAACAAATCTTACGATCTTTACCATCTTCTACTTCAACTACTTGTTGAAATTCAAGATTTTGCGATCAATAGAATTGAGCTAAACAAGTTAAAGAATCTTCCTACAGAAGAAGATTTGAACCCGAATTTCCGGTTTTTCAAAAATGAAATTCTAGTAAAGCTATCAGAAAACATAGCGCTCAAAGATTATCTGGCAAAAAATAAGCTTTCGTGGATTGACCATCCTGAGTTAATCAAAAAACTCTATACTGAATTAATTGAATCTGAAATGTACGCTAGCTACATGTCGGCTGAAGAAAATTCGATAGAAAAAGATCGGGAGTTAATCGAGTACTTCCTTACTAATATTCTAGGTACATCCGAAGATTTTTACCAAATACTTGAAGAACAAAGTATTTACTGGAATGATGATGTTGAGTTTGTTGTTGGGATGATTATTAAAACAATCAAAAAGATAAAAATTTCAACACCCGAATTCAAAAGTCTAATGCCTCTGTTTAAGGATGAAGAAGATAGAGAATTCACTAAACAACTTTTCAGGAAAGCGACATTAAACTCTCAGGAACACCGAGAAATAATAAAGAAACACTTACGGAATTGGGATTTAGAACGCGTTGCATTTATTGATGTTCTTATTATGGAAATGGCCCTTTGTGAATTTCTATATTTCCCATCGATACCAACAAAAGTGTCACTAAATGAATATATTGACCTTGCTCGTTTCTATAGCACATCGAAAAGCCAAACGTTCATTAATGGGATTTTAGATAAAATTCTGAAAAGCTTAAAAGACGAAGGAAAGATTTCTAAAATAGGAAGAGGATTAATTGGTGAAAACGAGTAATTTATTAATTCTACAAGTAGTTATTTGCTTATTGTTTTCGTGCATCTCTCAAAATTCAAAGAAAATGGATACTTTTAAGGCAAATGAAGGAGGTGCTGTATTTGCTATTGATCCAAAAATCCATAATTTTGGAAAAATTGAATCGGGAGAAATAGTGTCTTTCTCATTTGGCATAGAAAATTTAGGAAATGTGAATTTAATTATTGATTCGATTGATGGAGGTTGTGGTTGCATTGAAACAAAACTTACAACAGACATAATTGAACCAAGTCAAAAATCGTACTTGGAAATAAAATTTAATTCAAGCGGTGAATGGGGAAACATACTAAAACCAGTTATCGTATTTTCAAATGCAGAAAATGATACAATTTACATAACAGCACAAGTAAGTAATAAACTATTTAATTAA
>CAZRXT010000151.1:0-6111 GCA_964604035.1 uncultured Prolixibacteraceae bacterium
TAGATATTAATTTTTTTATATTTTCAATTTGACCGGCAAAGTAAGCATTTTTTTCCGGGAATTTCAAACTTAATTTTTCATAGGATTGAAGTGCTTTTTCATAAAGTCCTTGTCGCAAATAAATAGCAGCCAAAGTTTCGGTTATAAAGTCTTCTTCAATATCGCTGTTTTTTTCCGGTTCTTCTTCAATTATTGAAGGTATTGGTGCAGCCACCGAAATGGTTGTTGCCTGTTCGCTAATGAATTTATCAATTAAATCGAAATTTGGCTTCTTCTTCTCTGCCGGTTTTACTGGTTGTTCGTCAGTTAGTTGGAATGGGGCAGGGTATTGAAGTTGTAGTTCATCGGCAACTATAGGTTCTTCTTTAGCAGGGGTTTTTTCTGCAAAGTTGTCAAACAAATCGGTTTCAAAAGGTATGAGTTCGAAGCGTTCTTCGGGTCGCTGCTGTAAATCGAGCAGGCGAAAAAGCATAGCCCTGTCGGGAATAAATATGGCATGTTTAGCCAGTTCCGATTCGAATTTATAGCTATTAATATTTAGCAAATTCCGAAGATATAGCATGCGAACTGCCGGAAAGAAAGGGTAATCTTCAATCATCTCCTTTAGTCCTGGCAATGTCGATTCGTTTAGCAATTCGGGCTGCCTAATGTATCCTATGAATTGATCTTTTTTCAATTTTTACCAGTTTGCTACCGATTTGTTAAATATATCGTCGATAATTTGTTTCATTATTTCTTCAACAAGACTTTCTTCTACATCGCTTAAAATGTAGTCAGAACTAAAATCGGAGTAAGCCGAGAATTCTGATTCAAAATCCTGCTCGTGATTTTTATTGTTGGTAAATTTAACAGAAATCTTTACAGTTAATCGGTTTTGGGCAGCTTGGTCGTCCGATTTAATAGCCATTGGTTGTACGTCGTAGCCCGTTATTGTTCCTTCAAACTCCAGATCGCCACCATCTGCCTGGTAATTCAAACTAGTCTGACGGTTAAATTTATCCCTCAATTGCTCAACCACATAATCGCTCAGGGTTGTGTTAACTAGTTTAGCCCTGTTTGGGAAATCTCCTATTGTATAGGTTTTTACATCGGGCGATACCGATGCTCCTGTAAATGAATACTTGACTGTACAGCTTGCAACTGCAAAAAGCAAAAGGATTGAAAAAGTGTACGACCAGAAATGTTTTTTAATCAATATCATACTCTTTGATTTTTCGGTATAAAGTTCGTTCTGAAATACCAAGCTCTCCAGCTGCGAGTTTCCTTTTTCCGTTGTATTTATTCAACGCTTTAACAATTAACTCTTTCTCCTTTTCTTCCAACGAAAGAGATTCTTCAACAAATTCTTCTGTATCCTGAATTATATTGTGATGCGGTATTGTTACAACCGGAGCGATAGGTGTGCCAACAATTGGTTGTGTTTTGATGTTTTTCTCAACCGGAACTTCAAATTCGACCTCGCCTTCCTGATATAGTTTTCTGATAATCCGGGCATTGTCGTTTTGTATCTTTGTGCTTTGTTCGCCATTCTCCATTAGGTCGAGCACCAACTTTTTCAGGTCGGTAACATCCTTTTTCATATCGAATAAAACCTGATAAAGAATTTCGCGTTCAGAAGAGAAAGTTCTTTCATTGGTTTTATTGTAAATAGCAGGAAGCGGGTGTTCGTGAAAATGTGGCAAATAACCCCTTAAAGTCATCCCCGATACGTTTCGTTCCTGTTCAATAATAGAAATTTGCTCCGTAATATTCTTCAATTGCCGAATATTGCCGGGCCAGGGGAAGGATGTTAGAATCTGTTTAGCTTCATCGTCAAGCCTAAGCGAAGGCATTCTGTAGCGTTCGGCAAAATCGCTCGCAAACTTCCTAAAAAGTAGCAGTATATCTTCTTTTCGATCTCTTAATGGAGGAATGGGCAGCGGAATGGTGTTTAAACGATAAAAAAGATCTTCCCTGAATTTGCCTTCGCTAATAGCCTTCGGAATATCCAGGTTTGTAGCCGCCACTACGCGCACATTTGTCTTAATAACTTCCGACGACCCAACACGTATAAACTCACCAGCTTCGAGAACCCTTAACAGCCTTACTTGTGTTGAAAGAGGAAGTTCACCAACTTCGTCGAGGAAAATTGTTCCGCCATCAGCAACTTCAAAATAGCCCTTCCTGTCGGAAAGTGCCCCGGTAAACGAACCTTTAGTGTGGCCAAACAGTTCTGAATCAATTGTTCCTTCGGGTATAGCGCCACAGTTAACCGCAATATATTTACCATGTTTCCTTGTCGAAAATTGATGGATGACCTGCGGGAAGATCTCTTTCCCAACTCCGCTCTCACCAGTTATGAGAACCGACAAATCGGTGGGAGCTACCTGAACGGCAACCTCAATTGCACGGTTAAGTCCTGACGCGTTGCCAATAATTCCAAAACGTTGTTTTATATCTTGTGTATCGATCATTTCAACTTAAACTGAGTGAAACATGAAATATTTTCCGATTGACTGACAAAGTTACAATTTTGAAAGAATGATCTGAACCAACAGCATCCTTTTTAAGAAGATTTATTAAACGAACATGAATAATTTAGTACAAAAAATCGGAGACAATTTATCAACTTAAGAGGAAGTTACTTATGCCCATCCACGAATTCTATTTGTTCTCTTTTCTTATTCAGAGTTTCAATTTTTAGTCAAATCGTTATATTGAGATTGTATATCTTTATCAAAAAATGTGATACGAATGAAACCAATTATCATTATACCTGCCCGCTACGCATCGACCCGATTCCCGGGCAAACCACTTGCTTTAATTGGAGGCAAACCAATGGTGCAACTGGTGTTTGAACGGTGCAAGACTGCTTTCGAACAAGTGTTTGTAGCTACCGACGATGAACGTATTGCCAATGCTGTTTCTGCTTTTGGAGGCGAATATGTAATGACTTCCGAGAACCATCAAAGTGGCACCGATAGGTGTGCCGAGGCTGCACAAAAGCTGTCGGCTAAGTACAATTTCGATCTTGTAATTAACGTTCAGGGCGACGAACCTTTTATAAAAAAGGAGCAGTTGATTGAAATTGCTGCTTGTTTCAACGATCCATTAACCGAAATAGCAACACTGATAACACCAATCACTTCAAACGAAATTTTGTTCGATCCAAATAAGGTAAAGGTTGTAAAGTCGGTATCTGGTTTTGCACACTATTTCAGCAGGCAACCAATCCCTTTTCAACGCGACGTAGATCAGAAGATGTGGCTCCAAAGTCACACATATTTCCTTCATTTGGGCATGTATGCTTATGTCCCAGATGTTCTGCAGTCGATTTCAAAACTTGAACCAACCCCTCTTGAAAAATCGGAAAAGCTAGAACAACTTCGCTGGCTGGAAAATGGGTTTCGTATAAAAACATCAGAAACGAACCATGTAAATTTTGGCATTGATACTCCTGCTGATCTTGAGAATTTAGCGCAATTGGAAAATTGATTTCTGGTTTTTATTCCTAATTTTATTAAAAAAGACAAATAGATATGGAGACTCCTCGTATTGTTCAGAACGACAAATGGCTTGAACCTTATAAACAAGTATTTATTGATTGGGAAAGGCTTTCAGAAGAGAAAGAAGTTGAACTTTGTCAGGGGAAATCGCTTTCCGACTTTGCCACAGGGCATCTCTTTTTTGGGTTGCATTTTTCTGACCGAAAATGGTATTTGCGCGAATGGGCTCCAAATGCGAATGCATTATTCCTTATCGGAAATTTTAACAACTGGCAAGAAGACGACCATTACAAGCTTCAGCCTATTGGTAATGGATGTTGGGAACTCATATTAGATGAAGATGAGTTATCGCATCTCGATCTTTACGCATTATCTGTGCATTGGCCAAATGGTCATGGTAAACGTATTCCGGCCTGGGCTCAGCGGGTTGTGCAAGATAATACTACACATATATTTAACGCTCAGGTTTGGCATCCTGCAAAAAAATACGTTTGGAAGAATAAAGATTTCAGGCCATCAAAACAATCACCTTTGATCTACGAAGCCCACATTGGTATGGCCGGTGAAGAGGAGTGTGTTCACACCTATGAAGAATTCAGATTAAATATATTGCCACGGATTATTGAAAGCGGGTACAATGTCATTCAGTTTATGGCAATTCCGGAGCATCCGTATTATGGAAGTTTCGGGTATCATGTTTCCAGCTTTTTTGCACCATCCTCGAGGTTTGGCACACCCGATGAATTGAAGCAACTCATTGATGAAGCTCATCAAAATGGCATTGCAGTAATTATGGACTTGATTCATTCTCATGCTGTTAAGAATGAAAATGAAGGGTTGGGAAAATTCGACGGTACTCGCTATCAGTTTTTTCATGATGGCGCAAGGGGCGAACATCCGGCTTGGGATTCTTTTTGTTTCAATTATGGCAAGAATGAAGTATTACATTTCCTTCTTTCTAACATCAAATATTGGCTCGACGAATTTAATTTCGATGGATACCGTTTCGACGGGGTTACCAGTATGCTTTATTTTGATCATGGATTAGGTAAGGCTTTTGGTGGCTATGATGACTATTTTTCGCCTAATCTCGATTATGAAGCGGTCCTATATTTCAAACTAGCCAATAAACTGATCCATCAACTTAAAGAAACGGCAATTTCGATAGCCGAAGATATGAGTGGCTTGCCAGGACTTGCAGCACCCCTGGAAGATGGGGGGCTCGGTTTTGATTTCCGCTTATCGATGGGGGTTCCCGATTACTGGATCAAAGTTATCAAAGAAAAGAAGGACGAAGAGTGGGAAGTTGGCGATCTGTTTTATCAACTTACAGCTCACCGCATGGATGAAAAAGTTGTTAGCTATGCCGAAAGCCATGATCAAGCATTGGTAGGCGATAAAACAATTATTTTCCGTCTGATTGATAAAGAGATGTATTACAGTATGAGGAAAGATCAGCCTAACTTGATTGTTGAAAGGGGGATTGCTCTTCATAAAATGATCCGACTTCTTACTGCAAGCTGTGCTGGCGGGGCCTACTTGAATTTTATGGGCAATGAATTTGGACATCCTGAATGGATTGACTTTCCACGTGAAGGGAACGGCTGGTCGTATAAACAAGCTCGTAGGTTATGGAGCATTTCCGATAATTATGACTTGAGATACCATTGGCTGAAAGATTTTGACAGAGATATGATTAAGCTTATCAAAGAGAGGAATCTTCTTTCAATTCCTGAAATTTGGAAAGTTTGGGAGAGTAAGGGCGATCAAGTTCTGATTTATTCCCGTGGCGACCTTCTGTTTGTATTTAACTTCAGCCCATACACGTCTTACACAAATTATGGAATAGCTTATGAACCGTCAAAGTTTCAGGTAGTACTTAATACCGATTCAGGAATTTATGGTGGACAGAGTAGGGTAGACGAGCGGATGACATATTATAGCATTCCTAGCGGCGGGGCCGACAGTAGCCACTTTTTACGTCTTTATATTCCGGCAAGATCGGCATTTGTGCTTGAGAAAAGGGATTTTAAAAGAATTTAAGGAAAAGAAAAAAAGAAAGGCGATCAATAATGACCGCCTTTCTTTTATATATTAAGAGTAACCTTAATTTCTATCAGCTTTACGCGACGAGTAATTGATGTGCAGAGCAGCAGCTTTACGAAGCTCCTGTTTAATGTCTGTTACAATACCCATTTTAGTATATTCATCCACTTTAAGTGATGTAATAAGCTGTGGAATTTCAGACTCATCATGAGTTTGTCTTTCGGCTTCTACGTAATCAGGTATATCAGAAACCTTGGCAAACTTATCGTTTAGCTGAATTTGTGGTTCGCTACCATAGATGTGTTGCATCTGAGGAACAGGTGCACCAACATAAATATAGCTTACCAACGATTTTTTCTCCATCTTGTTGATTTCAGTAGCTTCAGGCAAATGAATCTTAACCATCAAAGTGTTCTGTCTCATCGACGTTACCGACATGAAAAAGAACAGCAACATGAAAACGATATCAGGAAGTGAAGCTGTTGAAATTGGTGGCAATTCTCGTGCCCCATCTTTTGTAAATTTTGACATATTACTTTACTCCTCCTATTCGTTTTGGTTCAGCTTCAGATATCTTTTG
>CAZRXT010000152.1:0-6064 GCA_964604035.1 uncultured Prolixibacteraceae bacterium
GTGTCGATATCAAAAAGTCCGGGAACTTTATTCTCTTTTAGCCAATCGCCAAGGCTTTTTACCGCATTCCAGTGGCTATATTCAAAAGAGTAATCAGAGACAATAAGACCAGTAGCATGAATCTTGTCCGATTCAAAGTTGTCGTTGATCCCCTCAGTCTTTGAATCAGAAGGAGCACCATAATTTCCAATCATAGGAAATGTTGAGACCAAAATCTGACCCGTATACGAAGGGTCAGTCAAACTTTCAGGGTATCCTACCATTGCAGTATAAAAAACCACTTCGCCGGCAACTGATTTTTCACAGCCAAAAGACTTTCCGGTAAATTCAGTCCCATCCTCTAAAATTAACTTTACTTTTTTCAAGGTCATTATTTGATATTGTTGATTTCGTATATAAAAAAAATGCGTCTATCTGCTTCCGCAGTTAAACGCATTTGATGTCGTTATTTATTCTTTGTTTGAATAATTTCAGCTTCACTTAAACCTGTATTTTTTAATTCGGGGTCAAAAATAGTAAACTTTATTAAAAATTTATTGGAATATTTAGACTAATGAATATTTTTGCATCGGTTTTGGATATTTATTCAAAAAAAATGAAGGCTCAATTACAAAGACAAGTTGCTATCAGAAACATAGTGAGCGAAAATAAGGTTACAAGCCAAGATGAGCTCTTAATGTTATTAAAACGTAAAGGTTTTAATTTGACTCAAGCTACTTTGTCACGCGATATAAAGGCTTTAAAAATTGGGAAATCGCCGGCTCCACAAGGAGGTTATGTTTATGTTCTTCCAACATCGCAGATGGAGCCGTTAAAGACAGAATTCAGGCCTGAAGCAAATTATTTGGCCGATGGTTTTGTTTCTATAGATTTTTCAGCAAACATTGCTGTGATTAAAACAAAACCGGCTTTTGCCAGTAGTATTGCTTTAATGATTGACGGTGTTAATTCGTTTGAAATTTTGGGGACAATTGCTGGCGACGATACAATTTTTTTAGTATTGCGCGAAGGAGTTGAAAAGAAAGATGTAATAGAATTTTTGGAAAGATTAATGCCAAATGTTAGGGGTAGAATAATTTGAATAATAGATTGAGATGAATGATGTTAGGGTATTGATTGCAGATGAAAACCATCTGAAATATGTAGATGAAATTAACGATACAATTTATAATGCTTCTATTGCACGGGGAACAGGTATTGCACGCAGAACACACGAATATGTTGCTTCAAAAATTTCGGAAGGTAAGGCCATAATTGCCTTGGATGGTGAAAAATTTGCCGGTTTTTGTTATGTTGAGTCATGGGGGCATCATAAGTTTGTTGCTAACTCGGGTCTAATTGTTGTTCCTGAATATAGAAGTCAGGGACTTGCAAAGAGGATAAAAAAGAAAGCGTTTGAGTTATCAAGGAGTAAATTCCCTGATTCAAAAATATTTGGATTAACAACAGGATTAGCGGTGATGAAAATCAATTCGGAGTTGGGTTATAAACCTGTTACATTTTCTGAATTAACCGATGATCAAGAGTTTTGGAAAGGTTGCCAAAGTTGCGTCAATTATGATATTTTGATGCGTACAGAACGTACAAAATGTCTTTGTACGGCAATGCTTTACGATCCGGCTTGGGAGAAAAAAGAGGCAGTTTCTGATGCCCAGACCGAAGAAAAAGAAGAAAAATTGAGTTCCCTTAAGAAGTGGTTCAACCGACGTCAAGAAAATGGTTCTGAATCGCCAATGAAGTCAAAGTTTAAATTGTTCAAGAAACAATAATATTTTAAATGGTGCCGCGATTTTTCCAATGGCTGGTAATTCGCATAAATTAATAAAGCTGTATTGTCATTCTGCATTTATATGTCGTGTAATTGGTTTTTTTTGATGCAGGCAATACGACATTGGTATTTGGGTTAGTAAAGTTTATCATGCGGCACCATTTTTTTAATTATCCTAAAGTAAAATCAACTGAAAATTCCGAAGCTTTGTCAGGTTTTATCAACCTTTCTTCTTTATTTTGAAGTCTCGGATTTGAAAGTCATAGAAAGTATTTTGAAATGGAAAATAAGAAGGTCGTTTTAGCCTTTAGTGGCGGCTTAGATACATCGTTTTGCGCTATGTATCTTGCAAAAGAAAAAGGTTTGGATGTTTATACCGCAATTGCAAACACGGGTGGTTTTAGTGCAGAAGAACTCGATGTTATAGAGAAAAAAGCTTATCAGCTCGGAGCTAAAAAGCATGTTGCTCTCGATGTAACAGAGAAATATTACAACCAGAGCATTAAATACATGGTTTTTGGAAATGTGTTGCGCAACAATACTTATCCAATTTCAGTAAGCTCTGAACGTATCTTTCAGGCTATAGCCATTATTCAGTATGCCAAAGAGATAGGTGCCGATTATGTTGCACATGGAAGTACTGGCGCTGGTAACGATCAGGTTCGTTTCGACCTTACATTCGAAGTCTTGGCACCAGAAATTAAGATACTTACACCTACTCGTGACCTAGAATTGACCCGAGAATACGAAATCAACTATTTGAAAGATCATGGCTTTGAAGCCGATTTCAAAAAAATGGAATATTCAATCAATGCCGGCCTTTGGGGTACCAGTGTTGGAGGAAAAGAAACGTTGAAATCGGAGCAAACTTTGCCCGAAAATGCATATCCAAGCCAGCTAACAGAGAACGACGAAAAGCAAATTTCTATCGAATTCTCTAAAGGAGAGCTTGTTGCTGTTGATGGAACAAAATACCCAAATCCAGTTGACGGAATCCGTGCTCTTTCAAAAATAGCTTCGGCCTATGCAATTGGTCGCGATATGCATGTTGGCGATACAATTATTGGGATTAAAGGGCGTGTAGGTTTTGAAGCCGCTGCTCCAATGATCATCATCAAAGCTCATCAGATGCTCGAAAAACACACGCTTACCAAATGGCAACAGTATTGGAAAGAGCAGTTGGGAAACTGGTATGGAATGTTTTTGCACGAAGCCCTTTATTTAGAACCTGTTATGCGCGACATTGAGAAATTTCTTGAAAACTCGCAGCAGAATGTTACAGGTACTGTTTTCATCAAATTGCGCCCATATAATTTTCAACTTGTAGGTGTTGATTCTGCACACGATCTGATGAAATCGGATTTTGGCGAATATGGCGAAGTTAGCAAAGGCTGGACTGCTGATGATGTAAAAGGGTTTACAAAAATACTTGGAACTCAATTGAAAATCTATAATAAGGTAAACAAAGAATTTTAAGCTGATTTAATGGTAAGAGTAGGAATTATTGGTGGAGCCGGTTATACTGCCGGAGAGTTGTTGCGGATTTTGATTAATCATCCCAATGCATTGGTCGTTTATGTCCAAAGCTCGAGCAATGCCGGAAACAAAATAACCGATGTTCACAAAGATTTGATTGGCGACACCGATTTGGTTTTCTCTTCGGAATATAATTTTTCTGGTCTTGATGTTATTTTCCTTTGCATGGGGCATGGTAAATCGAAAGAATTCTTCGAAAATCATAGCATTTCCGAACAATTGAAGGTAATAGATTTAAGCCACGATTTCAGGTTGAAACGTGAAGGGAATACCTTCGTTTACGGATTGCCCGAATTAGACCGTGATCTGATAATGAATTCAAAATATATTGCAAATCCAGGTTGTTTTGCTACAGCAATTCAACTGGCTGTGCTCCCGCTTGCTGCATCCGGGTTAATCAAAGACGAAATTCATGTAAATGCGATTACAGGATCGACAGGAGCTGGGCAAAAACCAACAGAAACATCACATTTTAGCTGGCGAAACAGTAACTTGTCGGCTTACAAAATTTTCGATCATCAGCATTTGGGCGAAATTAACCAGAGCCTAAATCAATTACAGTCAAGCTATAAACCCTCGTTGAACTTTATTCCAATCAGGGGAAACCATACACGAGGGATCTATGCAACGGCTTATACTAAATTCGATGGTTCGCTTGATGAGGCTAAAAAATTGTATTCAGATTATTACAGTTCTCATCCATTTGTTTTTGTTGCTGATGAAAACCCCGATCTTAAACTTGTTGTGAATACAAATAAGTGTATATTATATCTTGAAAAGCACGATGATAAATTAATCATTGTTAGCATTGCCGATAACCTTATTAAAGGTGCTTCGGGACAAGCTGTTCAAAATATGAATCTGATGTTTGGTCTTGACGAAAAATCAGGGTTAAACTTAAAACCTATTGCGTTTTAAAAGAAAACTATTAAATTTTTGATTATTATGGAGTTATTCGATGTGTATCCGCTGTTCAATGTTGAGTTATTTAAGGGTGAAGGTGTATTTGTAATTGATAAAAATGGACAGCGATACCTCGACCTTTATGGTGGTCACGCCGTTATTTCTATCGGTCACTCCCATCCTCATTATGTTGCAGCAATTTCTTCTCAAATAGAGCGGATTGGTTTTTATTCTAATTCGATCCAAAATCCTCTTCAGAAAGAGTTGGCCAAAAAACTTGGCGAAGCTTCTGGGCTTATCGACTATTCACTTTTCCTGTGCAATAGTGGTGCCGAAGCCAATGAAAACGCTTTAAAACTAGCTTCGTTCAAAACTGGTAAGTCGAAAGTTATTGCGTTCAAAAAAGCTTTTCACGGTCGTACTTCAGGTGCTGTTGGTGTTACCGATAATTCAAAAATAATTGCTCCAATCAACGAGAAAAAAGATGTAGTATTTCTTGAATTGAATGATATACAATCGGTTGAAGCTGAACTTCAAAAAGGTGACGTTGCCGCAGTTTTGATTGAAGGAATTCAGGGTATTGGCGGAATACGCATACCATCAGCAGAGTTCATGAAAGGATTACGCGACTTGTGTTCACGTTATCAGGCTATTTTTATTGTTGATGAAATACAATCCGGTTATGGCCGTAGTGGGCGTTTCTTTGCTTATCAACATGCCGATATTATTCCTGACCTAATTACTGTAGCTAAAGGTATGGGTAATGGTTTTCCTATGGGAGGAGTTCTTATAAGTCCCGATTTTGAAGCTAAAAGCGGAATGCTAGGCACAACTTTCGGTGGCAATTACTTAGCTTGTGCTGCTGGTATTGCTGTTCTCGATGTTATTAAGTCGCAGAAACTTGTTGCAAATGCCGAAGAGATTGGCAATTTCCTCATGTCGGAATTATCTAAAATACCTGAGATTAAAGCCGTACGTGGTATGGGCTTGATGATAGGTGTTGAATTTGAAGATGATGTTGCCGAACTCAGGAAGAAACTTCTTTACGATAAAAAAATATTTACAGGTGTTTCTGGTTCACACATTATCAGGTTGTTGCCTCCTTTGAATTTGCGCAAAGAAAACGTAGTTCATTTCATCGAAAAATTGAAAGAATCAATAGCCGAATTGGCTAAAAATTAGTGTTATGGAATTTAATAAAATCGCAATAATAGGAGCAGGAAACCTCGGTTTATCTATTGCTCAGGGTTTAATTTCGTCGGGCTTAATCAAAAAAGAAAATCTTATTCTGACAGAGAAAAGCCAGAATAGAATAGACGATTTGACCAAAGAAGGTTACACTGTAACCGATAGCAATACAACGGCTGTTAAGTCGGCTAATTTGGTAATGTTGGTTGTAAAGCCATACCAGATTGATTCGGTTTTAGAAGAGATTAAATCTGATATAAAGGTTGATAGCCAAGTAATTGTTTCATGTGTTACTGGGGTGGGCTCTAGCCATATTTTTTCAAAATTAGGCATCAATCCTACGTTGTTCCGTGTTATGCCAAACACTGGTGTTGCAGTCGGAGATTCAATGTCGTGCATCGCTTCTTTTAACGAAACGCCTGAACAAAAAGAGGCAATTCATAAAATTTTCAGCCAGCTTGGCCAGGTTCTTTTCATTACAGAGGAGTTAATGCCAGCAGCTACAGCCCTTGCCGGTTGTGGTATTGCGTTTGCCCTCCGCTTTATCCGCGCATGTACTGAGGCTGGCGTTGAAATTGGTTTTACTGCCAATGATGCTAAAGTTATGGCTGCTCAAATTGCGAAAGGTGCTGCCGAATTAATTTTGCAAAACAATACTCATCCCGAAGC
>CAZRXT010000153.1:0-5940 GCA_964604035.1 uncultured Prolixibacteraceae bacterium
TAGGCATTGGCCGATGATAATGAGCCTTTGTTTTCATCGTAAGCCATGAACCGAACTTTCTCCATTTTATAGATCACTTCTTTCGATTTTTCGTCCATGAATACCTCAAATGGTTTTACTGCCGATTTCGAGAAGCTCATTGTTGTGACACCTTCTTTTCCTGAAAAAAGATCGTATATTTTATCTGACTTACTTTCGGCTAAACCAAGCAAAGAGCTGAGCATGGTGGCCAGAAATATTCCAATTTGCAGAATTAATTTCATATCAGTATCGATTATTGTTTTCCTATTTGTATTTGATTACTGGAGTTGATTACAGTTTATTTCAAAAAAGTTAAACCTTCAGGTTTCATAACCCAGTAGTGGTTAACCATATCGCCAATCCACATGTCGGAGGTGTTGTTAATGCTGTGAATTATTGGAAGGAGGCTTTCGTCAAGGAAAATTACTTTTTCATCAGGAATTTCTAATGAGATATTACATTTCTGTTTGCGCCATTTGCCGTTTTCCTCTATGGTGAAATAAGGATCAAGAATTAGTTTTGAGCCTTCTAGTTTGTAGTTGAGGTCGATCTTCTCTGCATTTTTTAAAGCTGTTTTCATGTTGTTTCCTTTCGAACTTTTTCTAATGTTGAGTTCGCAAGCGCTATTGCCGCTTTTTTCAACCGAAAAATCGGGGCTTGCAACAAGAATATCTTTTCCATTAATTTCCATCACTTTAATATTGTTGATCTCAAATTTTGAATCACTATACTTTTGAGAAGCTTCTTCATTGAGGCTTATAAACAGCGTGTCTGTTTGAATGGATAAAATATTATTGTCGTTGGCCGAAGCTTCTGTTTTGAAACCATCAACGGCTCCAACAATTGTAGAAATTGCTATAATGATTCCTAAAATCCATATTCCTAGTGCCGATAGAATTATCGACCGGTTGTTTGATACGTAGTTAAACAACATTTTTGTTCCGGCATAAAGAATAAGGAGTATTGGCATTCCAGCAATAATCAGTGCCGAAATCATTAATGTTGAAACGAATTCGCCAGAGAAGATGTGGTCGAGCATCAAATTATTATTGACTTCAGGGAAGAATCCGGGAAGGAACCCCATCACTTTTGAAGAAGCAAAAATCCCCACAATCAATCCAAAAAGAGACAGAAACCCGAATACAATAAAAAGTGCCCCAAAAACTTTCTCCACAACACTACCAGAATTATTGCCTGAGGTGTTTTTAACCTGATTAGGTTCTCGGTATAAATTGTTGCTTTGATTTTCGGAGGTGTTAATGTTGTCTTTAACTGCTTTTCCTATGTTTTCCGCATTAACTGGTTCGCCTTTCATTTCAAGTCGTTGAGATGTTGTTCGTGCCCTTGGGACTGCTATCCACAGAATTAAGTATGCCGGTAAAGCTACGCCCGAAGTGAAAATGAAGAGTATAACAAAGATTACTCTCATCATTACTTTGTCGGTATTGAAATAGTGGGCAAGACCGCTACAAACACCACCAAATACACTTGCGTCAGCATCGCGGTAAAGTCGTCTGTTCTTCTTTGAATACAAGTTTTGATGTGTAGATTGCATGCTATTCTCGGGTTGTTTTTGATAACTTTCACCTTGAAAATTTTCAGGTAAGCCCATTGTATTTATTATTTCATCAATAATTATTCCGGTTACCACATTTTGTTCCGAATTAATTTTACCCTTGATAAGTTCAGCAATTCTTGATTCAATATTTTCAATAATCCGAGTACCTCCCTCTTGATTGTTGAAAAGCGAATTAATTTTTTCGAGATAATTTTTCAGTTTTTCGTATGCTTCATCTTCAATATGAAAAACGAAACCACTAATGTTTATTGTGATCGTACGGTTCATCTTTGATTATTATTGTGGTGATTTTAGGTATTTTAGATCGAAGGCTATAGTCTCCAAATGTTGTTGTCTGTCATCCATGATTCAAGAGTGAGCCTGTCTGCACTATCTTCATTTTCTGTTTGTTTGTTAATTTTAAAGAAGCTGTCGCTATGCATCCAATCTTCAATTGTTAAATCGGCTTCAGGAGTTTCAGGTAAATTGAAAAGAAATTCAGATTTGTTCCATAAGTCTTCATTTACCATCCAATTTTCAATTTGCAAGTCGCTTTCAAATTCGAGTTGTTCTATTTTAGGTGAAGCTAATGAATTTTCATTGGGACGTAAAACCTCTTTCGCATTTACCTTTCCACTAAAGGTAATCAACATTGAGATAATAATAGCTGAAATAAATAGTTGTGTTTTCATGATGAATTCTTAAATGTTTGTGTTTAATAATGAAGCAAATTTAGGAACACGAATAGTGCTTGGCAATGCCGAGATGTATGTTTAGCGTCAAAATATCGGTTAATGGCGAATTTGTAAAGGTGAACTGTTGTTAAAAGCCTCGTATGTCTGAACTTGTTTACAGTCAATAATATTAACCTCAGTTTAATTTTGTTTTCAATTTAGAAATATAGTCGAAATCAGTTTCTTAGAGTATTTGTTTCGAATTCTTGAATTGCTCGATTCGTAGCGCATATTTCTTTAATTATGGGTAAGAAAGGATTGTTTTTGCAAAAGTTAAATTGCCTTTATTTTTTTGGCATAAAGAATTGATTACGGCAATTTTTTTGTTTGAAATAAAAACGCTAACTGATGCTTAACTGTTTTAGTGATATTGTTTGATAATCAATATGATTTTCGTATTAAACTTTTTGTGCAACAAAAAATGCATTCATTTTATTCAATTAAATGTGCTAAAGAGTTGTAAAAAAATGTGTATTTAGATTGGCAGTTGAAATTTTTAATGTAATTTCGGAGTGAATTAAACTAATGATTGGTTTTATCCGATCTTAACGGAGTATTATGCAAGATTCGAATGATTTATTGATATTTGTTGTCGAGGATAATAGGGTTTACAATAAACTCATTTCTAGCTACTTGAAAACGAATAAGTTTGAGAATGTTATGTCTTTTTATTCCGGTGAAGATACAATAAACAATCTCTACCGAAATCCTGATATTATTATTCAGGACTTTTTACTTGATGGGATGAATGGGATAGAGGTTCTAAAGAAAGCAAAAGAACAAAATCCGAATATTGAGTTTATATTTTTGTCGGGGCAAGATAATATTGATGTAGCCATAAATACCATGAAGTATGGTGCTTACGATTATATTGTGAAAGATCAGATGGCTCTGAAAAAAATGGTCAATAAGATCAATAAGATTCAGTCTGTTAATAAGTTGGTTAAGTCGAACAAAAGATATCGTTCGGGTGTAGTAATATTTTTTATTGCAATAGTTGTTATCATTCTGCTAGTATTGGCCTTCACATTTTTATTGCCAGCAAATTCCTAAAAGCTTTTAAACACCACCTAATTTTTTTGTTGAGTGTGTATTCTGATATCTGATGTCAGAATTTAGTTAATTGTTCGATGAAGTGTTCGTAGAATATCTCTTCGTCGATAATATTTGCATAGTGAATTGGCTTCCCCTTTGAAGTTTTAAAAATATTACCGACCGAAGTTCCCCTTATTTCAATATCAATTGAAGTGTTTGCAAGGTTTCCAATTTTGGGAAATCCAAGAAACATTGTAGGTAGAACATCCCACATGTAGTTTCTAGTGTGTTCGTTGACGGTGAGTTCAAACATCTGGAGCGCCAGTCTCGATAATGTTTTCTTAGAATTTTTTTTGAGGTGGTACATCAAATAATTGTCGACAGGAACATGATAGCAAACGTCGAGAGGGAAAAAGATGATTTTTACCCCAGTTGCAACAAGTTTTTTTGCCGAATTAGGATCCCAAAAGATATTCCACTCAGCACTTCCGTCATGATCGGGCGAAATTACATTTCCATCGGTAAGAAAAGCCCCTGCCATCCAATATACTTTCTCAATTTTTTCTAATACTTCAGGGTATTTTTCAATAGTATTGTTGAGGTTTGTAGCAGGTCCGGTTAATATTACAATTGTTTTTTCTTCTTCACTTAAGATTTTTTTTGCTGTAAAATCGGCTGCTTCATCATTTGTTAATTGAGAATAATTAGGTTGGGTGTTTTCAAGAATGTCAATTTTGTTTATTTTGGAACTTTGTTCTCTCCATTTTGTTGGAAAATGATTAACCGCTATTGCGTTGCTTAATGCAACCTCAATGTTTTTCAGGGAGAACAGTTCAAGAATTCTCAATGTAGTTTCTACAGCACTTTTGCCATAGCAATTTGCTTCTGTAATCGAAATTCCAGTTAACCTGAATTTGTCTAGGGTCAAGAGTGTAATTAGAGATACGAAATCATCGATAGATCCGTCTTGATCAAAGAAAACAGGCTTTTGCTTTGTGTTAGGTTGAACGGCTTGCATTAAGCATTGTTTTAGTTGATTACAAAAATAGTAATATTTCTATAAGTTGTCCTCTTTGTCAAATTCTTCTACTGTAGCTTCTGGTTTACTTGTAATTAATTGATTAGCTTGTGTTTGATTTGTTGGTAATAAAAAAGAGAGGCTTTCCGAAGAAAACCTCTCTTTTTTATAGTGAGAGTTATTGTTATTTAACATTCCCGGTTTTGATAAGCCATTCAGCAATTTGAACAGCATTTAACGCTGCTCCTTTTTTGATTTGATCGCCAACACACCAGAAAGTTAAACCTTTCTTTGTTGTAACATCTTGGCGAATACGGCCTACATACACATCGTCTTTACCAGAGATAAAAAGTGGCATTGGATATTGTTTTTCAGAAGGATTATCTAAAACAGTTAGCCCTTCGAATTCGTTCATGGCTTTTTTAACTTCATCCAAATTGATTTCGCCTTCGGTTTCAACCCAAATAGCTTCAGAATGTGCACGTGCAACTGGAATACGGATACAAGTTGCTGAGACTTCAGCATCGGTATGCATAATTTTTTTGGTTTCCCAGTTCATCTTCATCTCTTCTTTGGTGTAATCGTTTTCCAGGAATACATCAATCTGAGGAATTACATTCATTGCTAATTGATAAGGGAACTTTTTAGGTGTAACCTTTTCTCCATTCGCAACTTGTTTAATTTGCTCTTCGAGTTCGGTAATTCCCTGAGCGCCAGCACCACTTGCTGCCTGATATGTTGCAACGTGTACTCTGGTAATTTTCGATAAATCGTTAATTGGTTTCAAAGCAACAACCATCTGAATTGTTGAGCAGTTTGGATTTGCAATGATATTGCGAGGACGCACTAATGCATCTTCTGGGTTTACTTCAGGAACAACCAATGGCACGTCGTCGTCGTAACGGAATGCACTTGAGTTGTCGATCATGATGGCGCCGTGTTTGGTGATTGTTGATGCAAAATCTTTAGAAACACTAGCTCCTGCTGATGTTAAGGCAATATCGATGTCTTTAAAATCATCACCATGTTTAAGCTCCTTGACTACAAGTTTTTTACCTTTGAATGTATACTCTTTACCGGCACTACGCTCCGACCCGAATAACACTAATTCATCGAGCGGGAAATTCCGCTCTTCAAGCACTTGCAGGAACTCTTGCCCTACAGCGCCGCTAGCACCAACTACAGCGACTCTCATAATTTTTTCCTTTTTTTGTTAATTAATAATATTAAAATTGTTTATTTTAGCGTATTAAGCTCGACAAAAATAGATATTGCAATATAAAAACAATCAAAATGCGCCAAATAATTCTTCTCTCCTCGGTTTTTTTCACTTTCATTTTATCTAAACCTCTTTGTGCCCAAGTTTTGTGGCAGGAAAATTTTTCTGTTGCAGATAAAGGTTATTGGGTTGATGATGCAGCTGTTTTGCAGTCCGATTTGTCGGGTCTATTGTGGTCTTTGGATATCGTGAATTGTAATTTTGTTGCTTTAAACGACTATGCGAAAACGGTAGCAACTTCGGGCGGTCGCTTTGAAGTGCTTGACTCTGATGGAGAAGTGTTTTTATACTCACC
>CAZRXT010000154.1:0-5902 GCA_964604035.1 uncultured Prolixibacteraceae bacterium
GCTTGACCAAAAAACGAAGCAAAAAAGTCAAGGCTCCCAAACAAATGCATCTTCATCTTCACAATCACCAAGCGCGGCCGGGTGATCTTCTTCCGCCCACGGAAGAAGCTTCCCGGTCTTGCTAAGTGATTGTTTTGATTTAGATTGCCTTTGTTTGGAGGCCGCGCTCAGTGTGCCTATGGGTTGTAAATTTCTTTTCATGAATATCCTTTTTCATTCGCTAAATGAAGAAGTTGTTGGGGTTTAGGGGCAAAGCTCCTTATTCTGTTAATGTTAAGGAATATAAGCGTAAATTCATTTTTCTTTTGAATAGAATTCCCTTTGAATGCGTTATTTTGTGCTGGAAAAATTTCAATAAATGAACGTTAGCACTTAGGGTAACGCCTCATTGTTGCGGTTTTTGAAGATACAAACAAGCATCATGCTTATAATATTCTAAAACAAATTACTCATATATGAAAAAGATTCTGATATTCTTTGTGCTTCTGGCATCTTCGTTCGGATTACAGGCACAAATTTCGGAAGGAGGAATGCCCCCTTCGTTCCAGCAAACCACTCTTAAATCGGCAACTGTTATTCCTGCGTTGCAACTTCAAACTATTAATACCGATGAACTTCTGTTGGAAGACCATGCGAATGGAACGCCATTTCGATATGGTGTTGCCGAAGAGGTTGACCTCGATTTGAAGTTAGGATTGGAAGCTCAACTCGACTCGGGAAACATTTGGCGCTATGAAGTGAGTTCGGATAATGCAAAATCGATAAAGCTGATATTTAATAAGTTTGTGATACCTCCAACGGCTAAGCTCTTTGTGTACGATGGCAACTATTCGGTGGTTTTTGGCGCATTTACTTCAGCAAATGTGAATGCCGACAGCTCTTTTGCCATTGCCGATTTCCCCGGCAATAAAATTATTGTAGAATATTACGAGCCTTTCGATGCTGAATTTAGAGGAGTTCTACATGTTGACAAAATTAGTCAGTCGTACCGCAATTTGGGGGAGTTAATATCGTCGGAGGAAGAGGGAAGCACCGATTATTTCGACGTAAATTGTTCAGAAGGAATTAATTGGCAGCTTGAAAAACATGCTGTTTGTAAATTTACATTTATTGAAGATATGGAGAGTTTCCTCTGTTCTGGAGCTTTAATCAACAATGTAGCTAACGATGGAACACCGTATTTCCTCACTGCAAATCATTGTGTTAGCTCTTCGACGGTAGCAAAATCGGTGACAGCTTATTTTAATTATGAGACTAAGGGGTGCGGAATGACCGCTAAATCGTACAAAACCCTAAGTGGTGCAAGTTTGCTTACAACGGGCGAAAATTCTGATTTTACGTTGCTCAAGTTAACATCAACGCCTCCGGCAAACTATCAGCCATACTATGCCGGTTGGGATTTAACTACTTCATCTTCATCAACAGTTGGCATACATCATCCCGAAGGAATAATTAAAAAAATATCGTTAGATAACGATCCTCCTGTGAATTACGGAGAGACAATTGGTTGGGAGAACAGAAGCTATTCGCCTGCAAATACACATTGGGAGGTTTATTTCGATAAAGGAATGACGGCTGGAGGTTCGTCTGGGTCTCCATTGTTTAATCAGGACAGGCGCATAATTGGGCAGTTGCATGGTGGGGGCGATTACGATTCTTATTATGGAAAGCTGAATTACTCGTGGGTAAATAGCGACTCCGAAAGTAGTAGTCACCGCTCTGATTCAGGCGCAGCTTATGCTCAACTTAAAGAATATCTTGCAGGTAATACTGCGGTAACGTATATCGATGGTTATTCGCCATCAACCAATTTGCCCGAAGCTGTTTTTAAACAAGAGTTTGAATATGCCTGTGTTGGTTCACCAGTAAAGCTTACCGATTATTCGGTTTTTAATGTTTCGGAGTGGCAATGGGAGTTTACGCCTTCGACAGTTACTTTTCTTGAAAACACAAACCGAAATTCACAGAACCCAATTGTTAGTTTTGATGCCGCCGGAAGGTATAGTATCAAGTTAGTTGTAGCAAATAGTGTTGGAAAAGATAGTGTTACACATACATCGGCAGTTGTTGCCGGTTCAAAAATTGTAGTGTCGTACACAGCTGATACACAACAAGGCAGCTGCCTTAACAATATCGATTCTATTTTGATTTCGGCTTCGGGAGCTTTAACTTATAACTGGGAACTCAGTGATGGAGCTTCGTTTTTTAAGTTGGGCAAAACAAACGGATCGGAGGCGGTGATAAGTAAAGTTGATGGTTTGCAGGCCGATTCAACTGTTGTTGTGGAGGGTTTAATTATTGGCCATCAAGGCACTTGCAGCGATACAAGCTACTTCGCCGTTGAACTAACTTATCCTTTTAACGACAATATTTCGGATGCATTGCTTATTAGCAAGGGCAAAAGTGGCCCATACACAAATGCTTGTGCCGGTGTCGAAAGTAATGAACCTGCTCCTCCGGTTAAGTCATGTACAACTCAAATCGATTGGTGCGACGAGTATGGATCAGGGTTGAACATTGTTGAGAATTCAGTTTGGTTTTGTTTCAATGGACCTGCAACGGGTGCTGTTTCTGTTGAAGCTGATAGCATGGATGGGCAAATTGCTTTATACAAAGCCAATTCATACATCGATATTCTGAACGGAAATTATACTTTATTGGCTGCCAACGATGATATCTCGTCTGTAAATCCATATTCAAAAATTAAGAAAGTTGCTGTAACACCGGGGAAAATGTATTGGCTTCAGTTCGATGGAAGTGGTGGTGGCACCGAAGGCCGATTCTATATTGTGTTGAATGAAGAGATTGCAGATCCAATGGCTTCGACTGAATTGTTGTTGGATAAAACCTTGTCGCAGCTTACAATTTATCCTCAACCAGCTTCCGATTATCTGGTAATTAAGAGCAATGCAATGGAAAGTTCGGATAATGTTTTGGTGCAAATCTATAACCTATCGGGAAGTATTATTTATTCGGAAGAGTATTGTTCCGAACAGAACAGTGTAAGAGTTAGCCTTGAAAAGAGTTGGCCAAAAGGTGTTTACGTTGTTGCTGTAACAGCCAATAATACTATTGCAACAGGAAAATTCATTAAACAATAGGTTTGAGAACAAACAAGCCCAACACAATTTTTAATTTGTATTGGGCTTGTTTGTTTTAACTATTGTGTTTCCAGAAATTCTTTCGTTGTTTTAACTTCAGAATAGAAATAATTCAAGGCCGCAAGAAAGCTTTTTTGAACTTCGGAAGCAGATACCGTTTGCCCTTGTATCTCTAAATTGCGGGTTGCGCAAGCATCGCTTATTAGAGTGCAATCGAACCCGAAGTCTTTGGCAGCACGGGTAGTAGCATCAATACACATGTGGGTCATCATGCCACAAATTACCAGATTCGTAATGTTCATTGAGTTTAAATATTCCAGAAGCCCTGTTTCCCTGAAACTGTTTGGAAAATGTTTCACAATAACTTTTTCGTGTGCCAATGGTCTTACGTTTTCATTGATTTCGGCACCAAAAGTGTTTGGTAGAAAGAATGTTGCTGTTGGTTTAGTTGCAATATGCTGGATGTGTATAATCGGCAACTCTTTTATTCTGAATTCATCGAGTAAAAGGCGAGCATTTTTGCTTGCGGTATTGGCACCTTCAAGGGCCATAGTTCCATTTTCGAAATAATCGTTCTGGATATCAATTAACAATAAAGCTTTGGTCATGTTTAATAGTTTAATAGGTTTGCCGAAGTGTTTATATCTAAATGCAAAATTAATTGTTCATTATAATAATGAGAGCACTGATTTACTTTAATTTCAAGTTATTTTTTCAGATATCAAAACAAAGAGGTCAAAAACGTATTTTAAATTTAACCAATTTGCAATCTCTTTGCAATACGTAATTGTTTTGTAATAAAAATGTAATTGTTTTGTAATGTTCTTTAAGAACTTTTGCGTCCGAAATTGTTAGAGATAAAGAAATCATTCAATCAGATTTAGTATGGCGAATATTTTAAAGTATTTTATTCCAAAGGAAAGGAAGTTTTATGCAATGTTTAATGATGCTGTTGATAATATAATAGAAGCATCGATCGAATTTGAGAAGTTGGCAAATGCTTCAACTGTTGAAGAACGGAAAGCAATTGCAAATACAATAAAATCTCTCGAAAAGAAAGGCGACGATATTACAAACGGAATTTTTGAAGAGTTGCACAAAACATTTATTACCCCATTCGACCGGGAAGATATAGCTCAATTAACTTCTACACTTGATGATATTGTTGACTTAATTTACAACGTTACCGGAAAGGTTGAATATTATCATATTACCAACATCAGCTCATATACAAAGGATATGGTTGCTCAAATTCATTTGGGATGTTTGCAAGTTAAGCAAGCGGTGTATGGCCTTGATAAACTTGCGAAAGAGAACGATATTTTGAAAGCTTGTAAAGAGTTGAAAAAGATAGAGAGTAGGGTTGACGTGATTTATCACGAGGCAATTTCACATTTATTCGAAACCGAAAAAGATCCGATTGAACTGATAAAGCAAAAGAGCGCACTTCAAAATGTTGAGAAAATCGCCAATAAGATTGAAGATGTTTCGGATGTAGTTAAGACAATCGTAATTAAATATGCTTAACCTGAAGCATTTGTAACAATTAATCCTATAATCGGAATATGCTTACATTACTCATCATTATTATTGTTTTAGCCCTTGCATTCGACCTAATAAATGGTTTTCACGATGCGGCAAACTCAATAGCAACAGTCGTTTCAACAAAAGTACTTACACCTTTTCAGGCTGTAACTTGGGCTGCTTTTTTCAACTTCGTGGCCTATTGGGTATTCGATTTGAAAGTTGCCAACACTGTTTCCAAAACGGTTGAAAGTGGATCAATAAACCTTCAGGTTATTCTTGCGGGTATTGTTGCTGCCATTGTTTGGAACCTTATTACTTGGTGGAAAGGTATCCCTTCTTCATCATCGCACACATTGATTGGTGGTTTTGCCGGTGCAGCTGTTGCCCACACAGGTTCTTTTTCGGTAATTAATCAATCGGTTATTCTGAAAACTATTGGCTTCATTTTCATTGCGCCTATTATAGGAATGGCTATGGCTTATTTGCTTTCGGTAATTCTTCTTTGGGCATTTAAACGCTCGAACCCACACAAGGCAAAAGTCTGGTTTAAAAGAATGCAGCTAGTATCTTCCGGATTATTTAGTTTAGGGCATGGCGGTAGCGACTCTCAAAAAGTAATTGGTATTATTAGTGCGGCAATGTTGGTTTATATAGCTTCATTGCAATCGCAAGGTATAGATATACCTGCATGGGTTCATGTGAACGAAACTTTAAATGCAGCAGGTAAAACGCAATTGCACGTTCCTGGTTGGATTCCTTTGTGTTGTTATTCGGCCATTGGATTAGGAACAATGATTGGTGGCTGGCGTATTGTAAAAACCATGGGTACAAAAATTACCAAAGTAACTCCTTTCGAAGGTGTTGTAGCCGAAACCGCCGGAGCCATTACTTTGTTTGGTGTTTCGCAAGGATTAGGCGTGCCAGTTAGTACAACCCATACCATTTCGGGTTCTATTATGGGTGTTGGAATGACAAAACGGTTGTCGGCAGTGCGTTGGGGCGTAGCTTCAAACCTTATGGTTGCTTGGATTATCACCATTCCCGTTAGTATGGCAATAGCCGCATTAGTTTACTTGTTTATGAGACTTATAGGCGTTGGTTAATCAACTTAGTGCTTTAAAAATAATAGTATATGCCTGCCCAAAGTAATTTGGGCAGGCTTTTTTCTGCAATAGTTTAGTGTTCTAAAGATTCTTGGTGTTGAGTTGGTTTCAATAGTTTTATCTTTTATGGTTTCACATTGTTTTGTTAATTTGCACCTTTGAATCAATTGA
>CAZRXT010000155.1:0-2607 GCA_964604035.1 uncultured Prolixibacteraceae bacterium
TGTCAATTTTCACAGGAAGTTTCAGTGAAAACGACATAGGCTGAGCAACAAATTTGCCCGAATCCACAAAGTTGGTTAGCGAACTATTTTCATTCAGATTTTTTATCGCTGTAGCAATTTGACCGCTAACGGTAGGCGTAAGTTCTGAATACAATACTGTTGTTTGAGCTACCGGTTTAAGCTGATTCGTTTTTGTTGCAACAGCAGCTGTTGGTCCAAGCAATGCGTCTAGATCGGGAATAGCTATTATTTTGTAATATTCTTCATTTGGAGCATAGGTTGCCAATAATTTATCAAAGGTTACGTACGTCTTGTTGTTTTCGATCTTTGTGGTACTTAATGCAACGACTGTAATTTTTGTAAACGGGTCTTCAGTCGGTGGATTTGACGGTGTAAGGTCACCTTCAAAACTTGGTATATTATCTTGCTTATCTTCGCGGTACAATACAACGGGGATTCCTTCGGCAATAGCCTCACCACCTACTTCGTAGCTAAATTGTTGATTTTCATCATTTGTTTGGTTCGATGATCCTTGCAAAACAGTAGGGGTCTCGCTTTCGTTCAAAGCAACAGATACACCGCTCTCATCTTTGATAATCTTGTATTTCGTAAATTGCTTCTTTACATTTAGTCTTAGAGAGTAGGCATAGGTTTTGGCCGTCAATGAACCAAAATTCGCTATTATATCTTCAGAAGCTGATTTCAAATATAAGGGTTTAAAATCTTTATCGACATAATACTTGTTGGCAAGGCGTATTCTGAAAGCAACCGAATCGGTTTCAAAATGTTGCTCGGGAACTGCAATAATTGTGTCTAATTGTCCAAACGAATTTGTTTTAGCAACAATGGAGGCAATTTTTACGTAATCGATACCATTCAATGCTTCGGATGGCATGTTGCCAACATCTTTTATCGATTTCTTTTTATACTGAATAACTGTATTTTCTGTATTTTTTCGGACAAGTGCTTCAATTATAACTTCGGAGTTGGATACTGGAAAAATTTCGGGGTAGTTTTTAAATCCATAGTTAATCACAGCTTGCACAGGCACTTGAATACTAGGAATTTCGTCTTTGAAAATCTTGAATAAAAACTCAGCACTTGCTACTGATTTCACCAACTGATTTGAACTGTTATAAACATCAACATTGGCAAAGTACATTGTTTCATCTTCAAAGCCTGCATCTAAAGCTTCTGATTTTGATAACTGCAAATGACTTTTAATTAGACCAGTACTGTCAATTTTCAGGAACTCTCTTTCAAAAGAAAACGATGAGCCTTTCCCAGTCGATTTTTTAATACTAAAAACATATTTATCCAAGTCGAATTCTTCAATAACTTCTTTGTCGACAATTTCTGAGCCTAAATTAGTATCAGTTATCCAGCACCAATTTATCAATAGGTCTTTATCTGAACTAACGCCAACAGTGTCGGCATTTTGCTGCGGATTAAGGAATGTGAGTTGGATTGAATCGTTAATTGAAACTCCGCCTCCCAAGTTCTTTTCATATTGGTACTTGAACCAGCAAACCTCACTGGTTCCGTTGTTCCTGAATCGGGTTGCCCCTGAAGGATCTTCGGCAGTTACCCTCATCACATAAGTATAGTTGGGGTTCAAACTAACTTTATCGACCGTTAAAATCAACATTGTCTGGGTCGATGTTTCTTCATAGAGGACAGGATATTTCGCGGTTAAAAACGCTTCGTTTGGATCGATTTCCACATTCTCGGGAATTTCAACCATTTCAAAGCGATAGGTTGTACCAACAGGAGCACCGGCAGGTCTTATCCAGCTTACGTTTACAAGTTGCACGCCATAGCTCACTTGCGGCTCGCCACAAACCGGAGAGTTGAATATTGGGGGTTCAAGATTCGTGACAGGAAACATGCTGCTGCAACCCATTGGTTCGTCGCCCGAGAGAGGTTCGCCAGTTTTATAATCGTAAGCCCGCACACAAATCTGGTACAACCCTTCGGGCAACCCTGCGCCCGAAACCAGTTCGTTAATTGTTGTGCCCTGAATTACAATGTGCTTCAGGTTAAAAGCCTCCGATATATTATCGATGTTCACCGTATGCGATGTTCCAGGTTGAAGGTTGATGGGATAAGCCGGCTTAAAATCGGGTTCCGAAATTGCACTTACACCGTTGTCGCCAATGACTGAAACTTTCAAATAGAGATCTATTTCCGGGTAACCCAAAGCAGCGTGAGTTAGCGTTATCACAATCTTATTCGGAATGTTCATATAATCCGAAATTGACGAAGTGTACGGCGGTGCTACCATCACATTTACCATTACCGGACTTGGTTGTGCAAAACCTGCAACAGCCAATAATACTGCGAACAACGTAATTGTCAGTTTCTTTCTTATTGTAGAAAGAATGCTTCTTTTTGAATTATATTCTGTAAGCATAACTAAACATGGCTTTAGTTTCATTAAAACTATTGATTGTTGATATTGAAGGATATAGATTCTGCATTTGACTAAAATTCAGTTTAAACAAATGCTTTGGGTGCGGCTTGTAAGTAATCGAAAACGTTCCGGTGTTTACCCATCCTGAGTTATCGTTTAGGTTGCTCCGGCTTACCGAAAGTCCGGCATGGCCA
>CAZRXT010000155.1:2707-5884 GCA_964604035.1 uncultured Prolixibacteraceae bacterium
CCGCTGTTGTACCCAACATTGGCCATTGAAATTACTCGGCTCGACTGAGAGGCCTTGTTGCCCCTAAGGTTATCGTTCTGCAACCCGATGTTTCCGCTTACCGAAATTTTGTTCTTTAGAAGCCTGAATTTAGTGTTGATGGTGATGTTTTCGATATCGGTATTAAAGTAATATGCACCAAACGATTGGTAATTAGGATCGATGCGGCGGTATTGCAACCCGACCGAGTATTTTTGTTCCGTAAAATTTAGCGATGAGAGAATTGCTGTTGAGTATTCGGAAGAAGAGTTGACGTTGAAAGCCCCGATAATGTTCTGCAAAGTGGCGTTCCCGGTTTCGAATGGCTGTGCATTGCTTAAATCCTTAGTGAGCAAGCTAACCGCGCCCTCGGTTTCCCAGGTAACTTTTTTGAATAGTGTGAATTTCAAATGTGTACCAAAAACTGTGTTCGCCTGAGGAATTCGAGAACTGAAACGCGCAGTATCTATCGAGAGCGTATCGTCTTTGATCTGTAAGAATATAAGGTCGGCAAAGTTTTTTTGCGAGCCCAAGCCAATTTTAACGCTGTACCCCTTTCGTGTTGGCGATTGAAGCGTGTCGAGCGGGTTTACCGTATTTGGAATTGTCTTCTGACTAAACCGCCCGTAAACAGCACCAAACCTGAATATTCCCGGGTTAAGTTCCAACCCTGCTCCTAAAAATGAATGCCCTGCAAGTGTGAATGGCGAGAACGACATATTACGGTATCCCAAATGCAACCTTATCCATTTATACTCGGGGCTAATGCCAAAACGGTTAAATGGCTGGGCATAGGTGAAACTGCTGTTGCTATAGGTGAACGAAAATGGTAGTTGCAGACTGTAAACCGAAGCATTGACATTGCCCGAAAGCACGTATGAAAACGGATCGCGGGTCGACTCCTTCCCCGAGACGAAGTAGATATTTGAAGTTGCAGAAACACTACCTCCAATTGTGAAGGGTTTCTGGCTTTTCAGGTTCGATAAATCCTGAGCTGAAACCAATTGTATTCCAAACAAGAAGAGTAAGAAAGAATAGAGTAACCGATTCATTTTAGCTGTGATTGCGTGTACCTTAAATGTAAACCTCTAAGAAAATTACGGATAAAGGAAAAGAAAAGCAATTAGGTGACAGACAGGAATACACAAGTGAAAGAAAGTAATGAGTATTTGAGAGCAAACTTCATTTATCAACATGCAACTAATGCTACAAACATCGGTTCAATAAAAGGATTTTCTCCTCAGAATCTTTGGAGAATGAAGCAATTCTATGAAATATATCACAACGATAAAATACTCTCACCACTGGTGAGAGAAATTAGTTGGTCAAATAACTTAATGATTCTATCAAGAACTAAAGATAGAAACGAGAAAGAGTTTTATATCAGACTATCAATTAAAGAGAATTACTCCAAGAGAGAGCTAGAAAGGCAAATTGAAAGTGGTTTTTACGAGCGAACAATAATTTCTGGAAAATATTCTTCAACAGCATTGAAGGATATTCACCCCAAAATAAAAAATGTATTTAAAGACAACTATGTACTTGAATTTCTGAATTTACCGCATCAGTATTCGGAGAAAGATTTACAGAAAGCTATCATCTCAAACCTAAAAGACTTTATACTGGAATTTGGTAAAGATTTTTCTTTTCTGGGCGAAGAGTATCCTATCCAAGTTGGGAATGAAGATTTCTATATAGACCTTTTGTTTTTTCATAGAGAACTTCAATGTTTAGTTGCCGTAGAGCTAAAAATTGGTGCATTTAAACCAGAATACCTTGGCAAGATGAATTTCTATTTGGAGGCTCTTGATAGAAAGCTGAAAAAAGAACATGAAAATCCAAGTGTAGGCATCATTCTCTGTAAAACAAAAGACCACAATGTGGTTGAAATCTCATTAAGCAGAAGCCTTTCGCCAACACTGATAAGTGATTATCAAACAAAACTGATTGACAAAGAACTATTGCAACTAAAATTGAAGGAATTCTTTGATATCGAAGAAGGAAAAAACAACTAAGCAGTCACTCAGAGTTGGCTTACTGCACGTTTCTAGACTTCACACACGTTCAAACTTATCCTCAGCTTGTCAGTTGAAAAGATATTAACACACTGCCAGACAGACTTTTCACTAGTGTATTAATCCCTGAATCTTCATGAAACTGACATTCAATCAGGAATTGGTTGAATAATAAATAGTCAATAATATTTTGTAAATCCTCTAGTACACCAGCGTTCCTATCTTTTCGCCCGAAAGCACTTTCTTAAGGTTACCTTCGGTATCCATATCGAAAACAATGATTGGCATTTTGTTCTCTTTGCACATCGCTGTTGCGGTAAGATCCATCACTTTTAGGCCACGGGTGTAAACTTCGTCGTAAGTAATTTTGTCGAATTTAACAGCCGTAGGATCTTTTTCAGGATCGGCAGTGTATATTCCATCGACGCGAGTGCCTTTCAGCATCACATTGGCTTCAATTTCAACAGCACGGAGGGCCGAAGCGGTATCGGTTGTGAAGAATGGGTTTCCGGTTCCGGCAGAGATGATTGCAATTTCGCCATTGTTAAGGGCATCCAAAGCCTTTTGTTTCGAGTAATACTCGCCAATAGGTTCCATTCTGATTGCCGAAAAAGTGTGCGCTTTTACGCCAATTTTCTCGAGCAATGACTGCAAAGCCAAACTGTTGATTACAGTTGCAAGCATTCCCATCTGATCGCCTTTTACACGCTCGAAACCGCTGGCTGCACCACTTAATCCGCGGAAGATGTTCCCGCCTCCAATTACAATCCCAATCTGGATTCCCATTTCTGAAATCTCTTTAATCTGACTGGCATAAGAATCGAGCCGAATCGGGTCAATTCCATAACCTTTCGAGCCCATTAACGATTCGCCCGAAAGTTTTAAAAGGATTCGTTTATAAGGTGTGGTCATAATTTCAAGTTTAAAATTTTGGCTAAAATACATTTTTCATCCGTAAATAATTTGTTTTTGTAACTTTCAGAATCAAGTATCAAGACAAAAACTGATTAGATAGTTGAGACGTTCCGATTATTTAGGGCTGCGTAAAAACTTGTTAGTAAGATCCATCTTATACCTGTTTGCTGAAAAGCATTTTTGAGTAGTGGGCTTCCTCTTCGTGTTTTATAATTGGTTGAACGTAAGC
>CAZRXT010000156.1:0-1665 GCA_964604035.1 uncultured Prolixibacteraceae bacterium
ATTAGATTATTGTTCGGCTCCAGATCCACCTACCTCAGCTTTCCTATTTCCTATTTTCTGTTACCGTTATCTGGTCTCCGGTCTCCGTTTTTCAATCCTTCAGCCCTTCTTCAGGGGGTTTAGCAATTCCCAGTAAGGTTTCAATTCTTTGGTAAGAAAAATAACAACTTCGGCAAAATCAAGTTCTTTATTTAATCTAGCTTTTTTGAGAAATGATTTCCACATTTTAACCCTGTTTGCATCTTGATAAAACTCTTCTTCAAATAAAGCATGGTTCTCAGAGTAAGGGGTTTCTCGTTTTCCAAAGGTTGATTTAATGGCAATTTGCAGTCCAATTTTATTGAATTTATCTGATTTGATTAATTGGTAAACATCATAAAAATCTTTCATTCGGCTGTTTGCCGTCGAAAGTTCAATCATTGCCTGAAACTTTTCTGCAATAACTGTTTCAATGGAGTAAACAAATAATTTAGGTGCTTGTAAATTCGAAATAAGCAAAGGGTAATCAATTTTTACTGGTGAAGGGCTTACAATATCTCCAAACCCAATATCGATTTGTAATCTTTGCTGAATGGTATCAAATCCGGCATCGACAAAAATCCTGATTCCAGGATATTTCTCTTGATCCGTTATGGTCTGGCTAATAATGCTGTTGGCATCAAACCATACACAATCAGCAGGATTATCGATAGCGCATATTTCAATAAAGGCTTTTCGGATGATCTTACTTTCGTTGCTAATATTTTTTCCGAGGAAATCAATATCCTTTGTCGAACGGGTTTTTGAACCTTCAAGGGCATAAAGCAAGGCACCACCTTTCAGTAAAAAATTAGCTGAAAATCTTGAAATTGATAGTCTGAAAAGAAATCGTTCTTGCAGATAGCGAATAATGATCAACTGAAACGATATATTTTCGTTCCGGGCCAGGTTCATTAATTTAGCCCGAATGGAGGCGGCAGAGCTCTTCATAATAGTATTTTCAATTGTTGTTGCAGTACGGTTTCAACGTTAAGTTGCCGGGCATATTTCAATAGTTTATCGAGATTTCGGTCACTGCGTTTTAGGTAATTTTTCAACACCTCAGCCGATTGTTCTTCACCCACTTTATTGCGGAATTTTATGGCATCGCAAACCGATTTTTCGATATCGAAAATAGAGATAAGACCTCCTTTCTGTTCAACTTCTACTTTGCCCAGTTGGTACGATGTCTCTTTCCAATAATTAAGCTCTATAGGTGGGAAAGTAGGCAGTATTCTTTTCGTTTTGGAAGGTATAGCCACATAATGTTTGGAGGGAACAAACGTGGTGAGCTCATAAAAATGCCACGCAGAAAAGAGACAAACAACTCCTCCATCAACAATCCTGCAAACTTCAGCCAGTTCACTGTTACTATCCCATTGGGTAAGTCGGTAAAGTCCTCGCTTTAGCGCAAAGGCTTCTCCGGCCTCAACCATCTTGTTGAGTTGGTAAAATTCTGAACGTTTTTTCAGAATCTTAGTTTCAAGATACCCGTTGTTGTCAACAAACAGTTTTTCTAGTGTAGCATTCATTTTTTTTAATTTTGCACAAATATACGGTATTTGATTTTACTTACCGTAGTTCTATGCAATATCTTATCGGTTTCTCCGCTCTCAATTTTCCATTTTCCTGTCTCCGTTCTCCGTT
>CAZRXT010000156.1:1765-5841 GCA_964604035.1 uncultured Prolixibacteraceae bacterium
TTTTCTTTCGCCTGTCTTCATTTTCAATATTTTTCAATATTTCTCATCAAAACAGTACATTTTTAGAATGCTATTGTTAAATTCGAAGTTTAAAACCTGCAATATCAACCCATGAACCATTACCAACCAGTTTCACCACGCAAATCGCTCAATAAAGCTTTCCTGAAAGTTAAGCCAAACCGCATTCAGATTGAGGCTTTCAAATCAAACTTGATTCAACTGCTCGATCATATCAACGAAAGTGAATTTGAGGAGTTTCATAAGAATATTGTAAGCGACTTTCTGAAAAATACATGGTATGCCGACCGCTTTTTCATCAATACAAAAGGTCGTGAAGACCTGACAATTTACAATGGGAAAGATGCCAAAAGCTCTGCCGGTGTAATTATCGAGGCCAAAAGCCCGACCAATAAATACGAGATGATCTCGAAAGAGAACATCAATTGCAAAGCTTTTCACGAACTCATCCTTTATTATTTGCGCGAGCGGATTACCGGGAATAACCTTGAGGTGAAACAACTGGTTGCCACCAATATTTACGAGTGGTTTATTTTCGACGCATCGTTGTTTGAGAAACTGTTTGCCAACAACAAATCGCTGGTCAAGCAGTTTACCGAATTTGAAACAAAACGTCTGAGTGGAACCAATACCGATTTCTTCTACAAAGAGATTGCAGCTCCGTTTGTTGAAAATCTGAAGGAAGAGATCAGCTTCACCCACTTCGATCTGCGTACCATTGAAAAAACGTTGCGCGATAGCCAAAAAGATAACGATACAGTACTGATACCCTTCTATAAAATATTTTCGCCCGAGCACTTGCTGAAACTCCCTTTCAGCAACGACAGCAACAGCCTCGACCGCAGTTTTTACAACGAACTGTTGCACATTATTGGCCTCGAAGAGACAAAAGAGGGAAGTAAAAAGGTTATTGGCCGCAAAGCTGAAGGGAAACGCGATTCCGGTTCTCTTATCGAAAATGCCATAACCATTCTTCAATACGAAGATTGCCTGAACAACCTAAAGCGTTCTGAATTTGGTTCAAATAAAGAGGAACAATTTTTCAACATAGCACTTGAACTGGTCATTACCTGGATTAACCGCATACTCTTCCTGAAACTGCTCGAAGGTCAGTTGGTACAATACCACAATGGCGACAAATCATTCAGGTTTTTGAACAGCACTTTGATTCCCGATTTTGACGCTCTGAATAAACTTTTCTTTCAGGTGCTTGCCATCCGTGAAGAGGATCGTAGCGAGCTGGTTAAAAAGAAATTCGCTAAAATACCGTATCTCAACAGTTCGCTCTTTGAACCGAGTGAACTGGAACAAAAAACCATCCGTATCAGCAATCTGGAGGATGAATACACCCTGCAAGCATTATCCAGCACAGTTTTAAAGGACACCTCCGGTAAAAAGATCAAGGGCGAAAGAAATGCGCTGAATTACCTTTTTGATTTTTTAGATTCGTACGACTTTGCCAGCGAGGGTTCCGAAGAGATTCAGGAAGAGAACAAGACCCTGATCAACGCCTCGGTGCTGGGATTGATTTTCGAAAAAATAAACGGTTACAAGGATGGTTCGTTCTTTACCCCCGGTTTCATTACCATGTACATGTGCCGCGAAACCATCAGGCGGGCTGTGGTACAAAAATTCAACGATGGTTGGAATTTGAATTGCAACGATTTTGATGAGCTAAAGGAAGATCTTTTCGAACAGATTAAAACCGGGAGCAAAGGACGCGAAGTGGTCAGAAAAGAGGCAAACGAACTGATCAACTCTCTTCGTATTTGCGATCCGGCAGTGGGTTCCGGTCACTTTCTGGTTTCGGCGCTCAACGAAATCATTACAATTAAATCGGAACTGCGCATACTCACCGACCGCGAAGGGAAACCGCTTACCGATTATGCCATTGAAATTGCCAACGACGAACTGATCATTACAAACCTCGACGACGAACTGTTTGAATACCGCCCTACCAACCGCGAGAGCCAGCGGATACAGGAAACCCTCTTCCACGAAAAGCAGACCATTATTGAAAACTGCTTGTTCGGAGTTGATATCAACCCTAATTCGGTAAAAATATGTCGACTGCGGTTGTGGATTGAATTGCTGAAGAATGCTTATTATCGTACAGACGCGATTAATCGCCTCTCTACGAATCAATTGGAAACCCTCCCAAACATCGACATTAACATCAAATGCGGCAACTCGCTCATTAGCCGCTATGCCCTCGATGCCGACATAAAACAGGCGTTGAAACGAAGCCGCTGGACCATCGACAGCTACCGTATTGCCGTGATGACCTACCGCAATGCCCGCACCAAGGATGAGAAACACGAACTGGAGCGACTAATCAACCAGATTAAGAATGATTTTGAAAGCGAAGTTGCTGCCAACGACAAACGGTTGCTAAAAGTAAACAGACTCCGTGGCGAACTGTACGCCCACACCAACCAGCAGGGATTGTTTGAAAAGAGCAAGGCCGAGCAAAAAGCTTTCGACGAGAAAGCTAAAAAACTGGCAGGTGAAATCACCAAAATAGAAAATGAGCTGGCCGAAATAAAAAACAATGCCATTTATGACAATGCTTTTGAATGGCGTTTCGAATTCCCCGAAGTACTGAACGATGACGGTGACTTTATAGGGTTTGATGTGGTAATTGGGAACCCGCCATATGTTCAACTACAATCAATAAAAGAGACTTCAGTCCAACTTGAACGATTTGGTTATTTGACCTATACGAGCATGGGTGATTTATATGCTTTATTCTACGAAAGAGGAAATCATATTTTAAAAGAGGACGGAAATTTATGTTTCATTTCCGGAAGTGCATGGATGCGTACCAATTATGGGCAAAACCTACGAACATATTTTAATAATAATACTTCGCTTATTGAAGTTATTGATTTATCAGATTGCGAAATTTTTGAAAGTGCCACAGTTCTTACAACGATAGTTTCATTTAGAAAATCAAAAGAAAAACAACCAATTAAAGCTATACGATTTATCAGAAAAGATCAGTATAAATTGAAGAACCTAAAAGAAGTAATAAGAAATGAACATACCATTATAAGTTTTTTCCCTGAAACATCTTGGATTATTACAGATAAAACATTACAAGAACTTAAAACTAAAGTTAGAAAACAAGGTAAAATACTTATTGATTGGAACATAAAAATAAGCAGAGGGATATTAACAGGTTTTAATGACGCATTTATAATTGATGGCAAAAGAAAAGATGAACTCATTTTAAAGGATTCTAAATGTGGTGAAATAATTAAACCTTTACTCAGGGGAAGAGATATCAAAAAATTTTATTATGATTTTCAAGATTTATGGCTGATAAACACTCATAATGGTTTAAAAGAAAAAGGCTTCTTACCTGTAAATATTAATGAATATCCATCTATTAAATTTCATTTAGATTCTCATTGGGATAAAATATCAAAGAGAACAGACAAAGGTGACACACCATATAATCTGAGAAACTGTGCGTATATTGAGGATTTTGAATCTCCAAAAATTATATATTCTGAACTTACAAAGTTTCTATATTTTTCATTTGATACTGAACAAAAGTATATTGATAAAACTGCCTTTATTCTTACAGGTGAAAGCTTAGAATATTTAGTGAGTTTTTTGAATTCGAAAATTTTTAAACTTTGTTTTGCGGACAATTTTTCAGAAATTCAAGGAAACACTAGAGTCTTAAGTAAAGTAATTTTTGAACAATTACCAGTAAAACTTATTTCAAAAGAGGAACAACAACCATTTATTGAAAAGGTTGACCAAATCCTTTCCCAAAAATCCCAAAACCCCGCCGCCGATACCTCCGCATTGGAGGCCGAAATCGATCTGATGGTCTACAAACTGTATAACCTAACCTGGGAAGAGGTGAAAATTGTAGACCCGGAGTTTGCGATGAACGAGGAGGAGTATGAAAAATATTGATTCGAATAATAAAACGTATCTTAAACAGATAATCCTCTAAATAATTAGATATTTTCACAATCGGCTTAAATGAAATCTGGAATCAAAATATTCGAAGAGCGAAAAGTTCGTACAGCCTGGGATGA
>CAZRXT010000157.1:0-5809 GCA_964604035.1 uncultured Prolixibacteraceae bacterium
TTTTGATTGCCAAAAACAAAGTCCTTTTTTACCCTTCATCGTACAAAAGACTTGCAAAACATGGACAGATTGAACAAGAAAACATTGTTCAGCGCACCGAGGCACTAAATCAGATCTCAAGCAAATTGAACTGTGTTGTTGTTACATACCCCGACGCATTGCTCGAAAAAGTTATTTCGCCCGAGGCTCTCAACTTAAACACCCTCAAAATTTCGGTCAAAGAAAAACTCTCGCTCGATTTTATCAACGAAGTGCTTTTTGAGTACGATTTTGAACGCGTTGACTTTGTTTACGAACCTGGGCAATATTCCATTCGTGGTGGAATTATAGATATTTTTTCGTTTTCGAGCGAGGAACCTTACCGCATCGATTTCTTTGGCGACGAGGTTGAATCAATCAGAAGTTTCAATATCGACACACAGCTGTCGACCACCCGATACGAGTCAATTTCAATTATCCCAAATATTCAGCAAGGATTAGAGGGCGAAAAGAGAATCGATATTTTCAGTTACCTACCCAAAAATTTCATTGTTGCTTTCAGAGACATCAGTTTTGTGGCCGATGAAATTGAGCTTAGTTATGCCGAAGCAACTAAGAACCAAGACAATGAAGAGCAATCAATATCGCCCGAATTATTGATTAGCGGTGAAACGATGATTGATCAACTATCCGATTTTCAAACCATTGAATTTGGGTTCAAAAAATATTTTGCCAATGCAACAGAGGTTGAATTTCACACCTCGCCCCAACCATTGTTCAACAAGAATTTTGAACTTCTGGCCGCAAACCTGAAACAAAACAGCAACGAAGGCTATAAAAATTATATCCTATCGAATAACGAAAAACAGATTGAACGACTGCAAGCAATTTTTGAAGACAAAGCACTGAATGTCAAAATATCTCCATTGAATTTCACCATTCACGAAGGCTTTATCGATCACGATTTAAAAGCTGTTTTTTATACCGACCATCAGATATTTGAACGCTACCACCGTTTCAAACTTCAAACAACCGGTAAAGCAAAAGAATCGATATCGATAAAAGAGCTGAACAAACTGCACCCGGGCGACTATGTGGTCCACATCGACCACGGAATTGGAAAATTTGCAGGATTGGTGAAAACCGAAATAAACGGCAAAATACAGGAAGCCATTCGGTTAGTTTATAAAGATAACGATTCGCTTTTGGTGAGCATCCACTCGCTTCACCGGGTATCGAAATACAAAGGCAAAGACGGAACCGAGCCTAACATCAGCAAACTGGGAACTGGTGCTTGGCAAAAAATGAAGAACCGTGTAAAAAGCAAAGTGAAAGACATTGCTAAAGAGCTAATTGCGCTTTATGCCGAACGGTTAAAAGAACGCGGTTTTGCTTTCTCGTCCGACTCGTATATGCAGCAGGAACTCGAAGCTTCGTTCATGTATGACGACACCCCCGACCAGTTCAAAGCAACAAAAGCGGTGAAAGAAGACATGGAACGCTTAATGCCAATGGACAGGCTGGTTTGTGGCGATGTTGGCTTCGGAAAAACTGAAGTTGCGATTAGGGCTGCCTTTAAAGCTGCTGCCGACAATAAGCAGGTTGCAGTATTGGTACCAACCACAATTCTTGCACTTCAACATTATAAAACATTTACCGACCGATTGAAAGATTTTCCTGTTAATGTTGGTTATGTGAGCCGATTACGAAATGCTGCCGACACTAAAACAACTTTAAAGGAGTTGAGCGAAGGAAAAGTCGACATCATTATTGGTACACACAGGCTAATTGGTAAAGATGTAAAGTTTAAAGATCTTGGTTTGCTGATTGTTGACGAAGAACAGAAGTTTGGCGTTTCGGTAAAAGAGAAACTAAAACAGCTGAAAGTAAATGTTGATACACTTACATTAACGGCAACACCAATACCACGCACACTTCAGTTTTCGCTGATGGGAGCTCGCGATTTATCCATCATACAAACACCGCCACCAAACCGCTACCCTATTATTACCGAAGTTCATGGTTTTAACGAAGCAATTATTAAAGAGGCCATTAACTACGAATTAGACCGCAGCGGTCAGGTTTTCTTTATCCACAACAGGGTACAGAACATTCACGAGGTGGAAGACTTCATAAAGAAAGCTTGCCCTCAGGCTCGCACAATTGTTGGGCATGGACAAATGGAGGGTTCGCAGCTCGAAAAAATAATGCTCGCCTTTATCAATGGCGAATACGACGTGCTGATTGCTACTACCATTATTGAATCGGGGCTCGATATTCCAAATGCAAACACCATCATCATAAACCATGCGCAGAATTTCGGGTTAAGCGACCTTCACCAGTTGCGAGGACGTGTTGGCCGTTCGAACAAAAAGGCGTTCTGTTATTTGCTTGCACCTCCGCTTAGTACACTTACCCAGGAAGCCCGACAAAGGTTGAAAGCCATTGAAGAGTTCTCAGAACTTGGAAGCGGGTTCAACATTGCCATGCGCGACCTCGATATTCGTGGAGCAGGAAACCTTCTGGGCGGAGAACAGAGCGGGTTTATTGAAGATATTGGGTTCGAAACTTACCATCGCATACTTGAAGAGGCTGTTCAGGAGCTTAAACAAGGCGAGTTTGAAGGGGTTTTCAAAGAGAACGAAAACACCGACTCGTCGAATCCATTCCTGAAAGTAAAGTTCCTGAACGACTGCAATATCGACACCGATATGGAGATGCGGTTTCCCGAAAGCTATGTGAGCAGTATTACTGAACGCATGTCGCTTTACCGCGAACTCGACAATATTGAAACAGAAGAGGAACTTCTCCGCTTCGAAAACCAGCTAACCGACCGTTTTGGGAAAATTCCCGATCAGGCAAAAGACCTACTCGAAGTTGTACGGCTCAGGTGGACTGCTGTTGACTTGGGAATGGAGCGCATCATTATGAAGAACGGGAAGATGATTTGCCACTTTATTTCTGATCAAAAATCGCCTTTCTACCAGTCGCCAACATTTACAACCGTGCTAGGATGGATTCAAAACAATGCCGCCAAATGCCGAATTAAAGAAGAGAAAGATAAACTTAGTCTCACGTTCGAAAAAGTAAAGAGCATCAATACAGCCAAAAATATTCTATGTGAAATTGGAGGAAATAAAGCACAATGAACGAATTATTGGTACACATCTGGCACTATTTGGTGAAAGCATCTGTTTCTTCTTTCACCCAGATCATTATAATTTTTGCGCCACTATTATTGCTGGCCTTTCTGATGAACTTCATAGCCAGCACCAGCGAAAAACTCAGTCTGAAAGTAATAAGGGAAGATATTTACCTCTATCTCTTTGCCTGGCTGGGAACCACAATTCACGAAGCTGGACATGCTCTGTTTGCAGTCATCTTCCGACATAAAATAAACAAAATCAAATTCTTTTCGCCCGACCCGTCAACCGGAACATTGGGCTATGTCGATCATTCGTACAACAAAAAAAGCCTTTACCAGCAAATTGGCAATTTCTTCATCGGCATTGGCCCAATAATTATGTGCTGCCTAATGCTTTACGCGCTATCGTACTTACTGTTCAGAATAAAACTCAACAACCTTTCCACGCTAACCATTACTACCGAAACATTTCACAGTTTCTCAACCTTTATGGCAGCTGTTGCCGAAATATGGAGTGGCATAAAAGCTTTTGTGTCCGAAGTGTTCAGGGGCGCACACTCAACATTCCTGAAAATTGCGTTTTTCATCTATTGTTTTTACTCCATTGGCAGTTCAATTACCCTTAGCAAATCCGACCTTGCAACCTCTGGCCGAGGCTTTCTGGCAGTGGTAATCGCTATCTTCCTATTCAATTTGGCAACAATTTGGCAAGGCGGTTTCGCAACCGTTTACGCAACCAAGCTGAGCGCATTTTTCTCGGGCTTCTATTTCATAATTATCCTTGCAGCCCTTATAAATCTGTTCTTTATCGTTGTTTTAGGTATCGTTTCTGTTGTGAAATCGAAAGGATAAATTAGAAGTTTACGCTTGCAATTCAGCCTTACGCCGTTGTTCTAACTCAATCTCAATGTTTTTCAATGTTTTTTCATCGAGCTTATAGAAATACATGAAAATTCCAGAAACTAATGCGCCAATTGCCGGAATGATGCTAAGCATGTACTTAATACCTGTAATTGTTTCGGGCGACTGCTCAACATTTGCCTGAAAACCAAAGATACCGAGCAGCCAAAGTGTAAGCGATCCGCCAAGGGTCCAACCCAGTTTCTGCGACATACTCGATGCCGAGAACACCAAGCCAGTAGCCCTTCGGCCAGTTTTCCATTCTGAATAATCGGCAGTATCGGCATACATCGACCAAAGGAGCGGGAATATTATTCCGGCACAGAAGCTAGTCATTGCCTGCAATACGTAAACCATGGCCACATTCTCTTTTGTACAGAAAAGGAACAGCGAACTCAGAATTGCGGCGCCAATCATAGCATACATGAAAGTTTTCCGTTTTCCAATTTTTGCCGAAATGGGAGTTGCCATAATTACCCCTAACATATTGAATGCTTGACCTAACAAGAAATAGAGGGTGCTGAATGTAAATGTCATTTTCGACAAGGCAACAGCAGTATCGTCAATAATGTAGTATTTGAAATAGTACATGGCCACACCGTCGCGCACCGAATTAAATATCAGTGTCATTACGCCTGCACCAAGAAGTATGAACCATGGAATATTTTGCAACAGGTTTTTGAAGTCATCTTTCAATGAGTTCTGCTGCGATTTTGGCGGGGTAACACGCTCTTTAGTCCAGGCAAAGGTGAAGAAGAATAATAAAACAGCTACGGCACCAATTACAACCATTGCAAGTTGATAAGCTGTTGTGACAGATGTTGTTGTTTTGAAGAAATCGACCAACGGCTGGTAAATAGCAACCACCAGCAAACTGCCGCCAAAAGCGAACACCATGCGGTACGAAGCAAGAGTTGTGCGCACATTCGGATCGGGAGTCATTACCCCAAGCAGACTGGCATAAGGAACGTTAATGGCGGTGTAGGCCATCATCATCAGTGTGTAGGTAATATATGCGTAAATAAGCTTTCCGGTTGCACCAACATCGGGGGTGGTAAACAGCAACACACCAATTATTCCAAAGGGAATGGCCACCCACAAAAGGTACGGTCTGAACTTTCCCCATTTGGTGTTGGTACGGTCGCCAATTACACCCATTACCGGGTCGATTGCGGTATCCCAAACGCGGGTAACCAACAACATTGTTCCGGCAGCAACTGCCGATATTCCAAACACATCGGTATAAAAAATGGCCAGATAAAACGAGAATATCTTCCAGAACATAGAAGATGCCGCATCGCCAAATCCATACCCAATTTTCTCCCTCAACGTAACTTTACTGTCCATAAATTGGTTGTTATCAGAAATTTTTCAAACGGGTCATCACTTCAATAAGCGAGCGGGTGTTATGGTACGGGCATTTCCAAAATCCGGTTTTTTCATCAGCGGTATAAGGGTTGCCTTCAAAATCAACCTTCCAGAACCATTCTCCAAGTTCGCGGTCAACAATTTTCAGTTTTATGAAGTTCCAAACCTTTTCAGCTTCGTCGAGATACGATTTGTTCCCGGTTAGTTGCCATGCATTTACATAACCAACCATAGCTTCGGCTTGCGGCCACCAATGTTTATCGGTATCGAGGTGATTACCTTCGCGTTCGGCGAAAATCGAACCGTCTTTGTCGCTACCTTCGTCGCGTGTTACATCAACCATGCGTATAGCCATCTTTTTAACCTCTTCAATCAGTTCGTGATCGCCAAGAACCTCGGCAGCTTCGAACAACAACC
>CAZRXT010000158.1:0-5794 GCA_964604035.1 uncultured Prolixibacteraceae bacterium
GAGCCAGGATTTAACCAATAAGCTCTGTCTTTCCATGAACCACCTTTATAAACTCTAGCTCTATCTGTAACAGGAGAATTGATAAGACCATCGTTATTTTCTTCTTGCAAATACATTCCTCGTGTAGTAACGGTACTTTTTGCCAAGTCAGGTTTGCCGCCAGTCCAATTACTACCAGCAATCAAATTCGAACGAAAATCACCGTCGTCATAGTTACGGTAGTCAGCAATAGTATCAACAACAGGTTGTCCAAATTCATCGAATAAGACTTTTCCATCAGTACCTTTTCTATACTCAGTAATTACATTACCTCTAAATGGCTGAAACTCTTCAACGTCGGTAGGAGTCAATGGACGGTAAACGTCGCCAACCCATTCGTTAACATTACCAGCCATACAGTAAATACCGTAATCGTTAGCCGAAAAAGAGAATACATCGCCAGCAATATCGGCAGCATCATTCAACGCGCCAGCCATACCCATCAAGTCACCTCGTCCACGGGTGTAGTTAGCTTTCATTTTACCTTTAGCTTTTGCATCATCTTCTCTGATGAAAGTTCCCGACCAAGGGTACATTCTACGTTGAGATAATAACTCACCATTAGCTTCACCAATAAGACCGAGAGCAGCATATTCCCATTCAGCTTCAGTTGGGAGACGATAATTAGGCAACAATAAGCCATTTTCCCAACGAACTTTTTCCTGAGATCCAGCTTCTCCACTTCCATTGTAATGGTTCATGAGGTAACCCTCAGTAGTAAATATTTTTTCGTTTTGTTGAGTTGAATCGAGGGTCAAATATCCATTTTGGATTAAGATATTTTCGTTTACCCGGTCAGTTCTCCATTTACAATAGTTAGTAGCTTGCACCCAGCTAACTCCAACTACAGGGTAGTTGCTGAATGAAGGGTGACGGAGATAATTGCTTACATAAGGCTCGTTGTAAGCCAAGGCACTTCTCCAAACTAATGTGTCAGGAACTTCACTTGCATACTTTTCGGGGTTGTTAGGATAAACAAAGCCCAACCAAGCCAAATACTGACGGTAGTCGAAATTTGTGACTTCGGTTTCATCCATATAGAATGAAGAAACAGTAACTCGTCGGGGAGTGTTATCCCAATCGCGCATTACATCTTCGTCAATTCGACCCATGGCGAAGGTTCCACCTTGCACCAACACGAGACCAGGTCCGGTTTGCTGCTCAATATACTTAGGATCGGTAAATCCGAACACTTCCATATTAGACGATGACCAACCTGTTGTTCTTGATGTTACGCCAGACGATTTTAGAGGTGTAGTTTTTTTAGTTTGCTTACAACCAAAAAAGACCAAAACCAACAATATCAGTAAAAATGAAATTCTTCTCATTTCCCAAATTATTACAATGATTTGCAACAAATATATTAAAATGATCAAATATTTATTGCATTAAAAGTTGTCTTTTTACAATAAATATTGATAAGTGTTTTGAATTCAATGCGCAAAGTTAATTCTTAAAACCAAAAAGCATTAAACTTTTTATGGAAAACGCAATTACAAATCACTTATTTTAAACTTGTGCAAAAAAATTTCAACTTACAATAAACTATATTTGGCTGCGTTATAACGATGAAAAGAAAAACAGATGAAGAAAATAATTACCCTTTACATCTCTATATTTTTAGCACAATTAGCTTTTAGCCAATCTTTTTACCACAAAGTTAATTGGACCGACTATATTGAACAAATGAACAGCTCCATTGAATTTGGAGCATATTCATTCAAGGTAACTTTTGACGAAAAGTTACAACAGCCTCAATTCAGTTTGATAAATAAAGAATGGGAGACAGTAAAAGATTCTGCAACAATTTCTTTATTGATGAGAATCGACACGAGTACCATCTTAACTTCAATACAACTTTTCAATGCTGGAGAAGATCAAAAGATTGAAGGATTAATTTTACCTTTTAAAATTGAAGGCGATACTATTTCAAGATTAGTAAGTTTTAACATAGAAGTAGTAGATAGCGGCAAAATGGCCGAAAAATCATCTAAAGTTTATAACGATCATTCAATTCTGGCAACAGGCAAATGGATCAAGGTCTATTCAACAGATGCTGGCATTCTGAAATTAAGCTACTCTAAACTTAAGGAAATGGGCATTTCAGACCCTTCAAATGTTGCTGTTTATGGTAATGGTGGATTTATGCTCCCAAAAATGAACAGAGACAATTATCCTGACGACCTTAGCCCGATTCCCGTCATTCACCAAAAGGATAAAAATGAGCTTGAATGCATTTTCTTTTATTCGCCGGGAACAACTTCATGGCAATACGATTCAATTGCAAAAATGTTCACACACGATATTAATTTGTATAGCGACACCTCATTTTTCTATTTGTCGTCAGATGTTCCAAAATCGATGTCGCCAGAAGCAAAACAACCAATTGAAACACCTGCCGATGTTACTCTGACAACTTATCAAGCGTTGGATTACCATGAACTAGAGAAAAACAATTTAATTACGAGCGGCAGACGTTGGTTTGACGAATTATTTATTGAAGGGAATAAAAGAAATTACTCGTTTGATTTTCCAAATGCCATTTTAAGTGAAAAAGCAAAAATTTTGGTAGTAGCTGCAAGCAGGTGTACTGCTAAATCATGGTTTTCAACACGAATTAATACCATTGCAGCAGACACAATTCAATTTTCAATTACGAGTAGTGGCAGCTACACTTATGCTTCGGTTAAAGAAAAAGAGTATAACGTTCAGGCTAAAACAAACATGAGAGTTGAACTTACCTACGGAACAAGTGGCACTGCGGGGCAGGCATGGCTCGATTATATCACACTGAATGTTCCTTCGACGTTGAATTTCGCTACCGATCAGTTTACCTTTCGAAATGCAAATGCTAAATACTACAATACTGTTGGTTATTCCATTTCAAACACAAACAGCAATGCAATTATTTGGGATATAACAAACCCATTGTTGCCTAAAACTGTCGCTACGTCTTTCGAATCTTCATCAACCTCATTTAAAGATATTGGAGGAAGCATTAACGAATACATCATTTTTGATCCGACTAAAGGAACTTTCTCTGAACCAAAACTTTCAGGAACGGTCAACAATCAGGATATCCACGGACAAGCATCGTGCGACATGATTATCGTAACACATCCTAACTTTCTTGAGTCATCAAAAGCTCTTGCCGAATTCCATAAAGAGAACGACGATATGAACGTATTAGTTGTTACCACTAACGAGGTTTATAACGAATTTTCGTCGGGATTACCAGATGTTGCAGCAATCAGAAATTTAACCAGAATGTTTTACGACCGCTCGAAAAATACCGACAGGCCTTTGAAATATTTATTGCTGATGGGCGATGGATCGTATGACAACCGCGATGCTGGAAACTCAAAATCAAACTTCATTCCAACCTATCAATCGGTTAATTCGTTAGGAGAAAACGACACTTACGTAACCGACGATTTCTTTGGGCTGCTCGATGAAAATGAAGGCGAAACATCAGGGGCTTTAGATATTGGCATTGGCCGCATTCCGTGTAAAACCAACGATGAAGCCGAGATTGTTTTAGACAAGATTATAAATTATTCCTCTCCAAAATCGTTGGGAAACTGGAGAAATACACTTTGTTTTATTGCCGACGACAATGATACCGGAGGTGAAAATGAATATCTCGGAAGCTCGGAAGAGCTTATTGATTTAATTGCCGATAAGTATCCGGGGTTTTTTGCCGATAAAATTTATCTCGATTCATACCAGCAAGTTATAACGTCGAGTGGACCTGCTTATCCTGATGTGAATAAAGCAATAAACCAGAGGGTTGAAGATGGTGCGCTAATTTTCAATTACATCGGCCATGGAAATCCACAAGCTTTTGCACACGAAAAGGTTCTTGATATATCAGCAATTAACACTTGGAGCAACATTAACTCGCTACCTATTTTTGTTACAGCAACTTGCGAATTTGGGCGTTTTGATAAAGATGAAGAAGCGTCGGCCGCTGAGCAGATCTTAATGAATCCAACTGGTGGCGGCATTGGGCTTTTCACAACAACAAGAGTTGTTTATTCTTCATCGAACCAAACACTTAGCATGAGTTTCTACGATAATATTTTCGATTTTGATGAAAACGGCGAAAAACTTCGATTGGGCGATGCTTTTAAAAACGCAAAAAATGCTTCAAATACTGGTGAGAACGAAAATAAATTTTCACTATTTGCAGACCCCGCGCTAAGACTAGCATTCCCAAAATACAACGTAGTTACAAATAGCATAAATGGCTCTACCATAAACGATGACAATTCGAGCATAAATGTGGGGGCTCTCGATAAAGTGACAATTAAAGGCCAGGTTAACGATCACACAGGATCTTTATTCTCAAGTTTTAATGGCGAAGTCTCAACTACAGTGTACGATAAAGAAATTACAGTTGAAACACTTGGCAACGATGGCCACTCTACGGTAGAGTACAAAACTCAGAACAACATTATTTATAAAGGCACATCAACAGTAAAAAATGGAGAATTTGAAGTAACTTTTATTGTTCCGAAAGACATAACCTATAATGTTGGACAGGGAAAGATTCTCTACTATGTATCTGATGGAAAAGAGGATGGAAATGGTTCTACCAATAAAATAAAGATAGGCGGAACAAGCACTAATCCACTGATAGACAACAATGCCCCTGAGATAAATTTATTCATGAACGACGAAAATTTCGAATCGAACGACAAAGTTTCCACTAGTGCATTATTGCTGGTGAATTTGTTCGACGAAAGTGGAATTAATACCGTTGGTGCAGGTATTGGGCACGATTTGATTGCCGTTCTCGACGATGATTTCTCGAACCAAATAGTCCTAAACGATTACTACTCATCTATTACCGACAGCTACCAAAGGGGGAAAATTATTTATCCTTTATCCAATCTTTCGGTTGGAAAACACAAAATATGGGTGAAGGTTTGGGATGTGCAGAACAATTCTTCTGAAAAAGAGATTAACTTTACGGTTGAGGAAGGCTTCAAAATTGTTTCGGTAAAAAACTATCCAAACCCGGTATCGTCGTACACCGATTTTGAAATCACCCATACACTTCCGGGCGATGTTTTCAATGCCAAAATTGAGATTTACAACCTACAGGGGCAAAAAATTGATAATCTTTCTGAAACCATAAGTTCAAGCGGAACAAACACAATTACAATGCGTTGGGATGTATCACAGGGAAGTTGCCCTATTTACCGCGATCAGATTCTGGTTTATAGAGTAAACATTGAAAGTCAGAACAATATGAATGCCGATGGCGCCGGGAAAATCCTATTCAAAACAAAGAATTAAAATTTCGTCACAATAAGCGGTTTTTAAATCCGTTATTCTAATTTTGGAGACCTTTATTGAATTATTTATAATCAGTTTTTATTATGAAGCGAATTATCATTATTGCATTAGCACTTATTACACTGGTAAAAATATCGAACGGGCAGACAAAATACCCAACTAATGGGGCATCAATTGCGAGTTCGGCCGTTCCGTTTGTTTCAATAACACCCGACTCAAGGGCTGGAGCAATGGGTGATGCGGGTATAGCAACAAGTCCTGATGTTAATTCACAACACTGGAATCCAGCAAAATATGTGTTTGCCGAGAGTAATTCAGGCATTGCATTATCGTACAGCCCTTGGCTTCGAAATTTGGTGAACGATATGAATCTTGCATATCTTGTAGGTTATCACCAACTCGATAAAAATCAATCAATCAGCGGAAGTCTTTGCTATTTCGACTTAGGTTC
>CAZRXT010000159.1:0-5761 GCA_964604035.1 uncultured Prolixibacteraceae bacterium
GCAGCCATAATCACCAGAAAAATTTCGAGAGGATGAGCCTTTACCGTGCTCGAGTATATTAATGGCTGAAAGAAGTTGTTGTCGATAAACTGAACGAGTACGAACACAACAGTCATGAAAGCCAACAACGGTAGTGTCTGAGCCATGAAATCGGCATTAACATTTAACGCAAGTCCAATTAATAAGCCCACAGCTGCGCCAATCCATGGACCCAAATAGGGGATAATGTTGAAAACCCCACAAAACAGGCCAATAACCAATGCGTCAGAGAAATCAAGCCCAACAATTAGGAGCCCTATGGTTATCAGAACCATAACCAAGATAATTTCGAGAAGTAAACCATTAAAATAACGCCTGAGCAGGTATGTAACTTTGTCCATACTTCGCGAAACCCTGTCTTCGAAACCGGTGGGGGTCAAAGTCAGCAATCCATTTCTGAACATATCGTCTTCGCGCAAGAAAAAGAAGGTGATGAACAGTACCGAAAACAATCCTACCATTACACTTCCAACGGTTCCTGCAACGGTTCCAAACAGATCGGTAACTTTTGAAACCCGGAAGAATGAGAAGAATTTTGTTCGGGCAAGTTCAACCATCGAGTCGTCGCTGAACGATACAGGTTGACCCGAAATTAGCATTGAAATCTTATTTGCAGGCACTTCTAGTTGCATCAGTAGAGCCATAAAATCGACGTTGGCCAGGTCTTTAAATTTTCCGGCAAGGAGCGGAATCATGAAAACGAAGAGCCCCAATATAAAAAGGATAATGATGAGCAATGTGAGGAATGCGCTGAATGAGGCGTTAAATCTGATTTTCCATATTTTAACCTTCTGAAGTGCCCGGGTAATTGGCCTTCCCATTGTTGCCAATACCGCAGCAATAATGATGTAAACAACTATCGATTTAAAGTACCATGCAATTAGCGCAATTATCAATGCTCCAATAGCAATTAAAATATACTGAGTTCTTTTGTTCATTGTAATAGTGCTGAAAAATAATACTTTATCCTAGTTTTATTGAGTTTATATTTTCAAGTTTTTTTATGGCTGTACGTGAGATGTGAAATTCATATTCTTCGCTACAGTTTCTTAAAATACAAATTTTCTGCTTTCGGTCTACTCTGTTAATGTATCGAACATTAGCTAGTATTGAGCGGTTTATCCTAATGAAATTGAAATATTTAAGAAACGGCTCAATGTCTATTAGTTTGCCATAAAGGGTAACATAGTTACCGTCAGAATCTAGGTACTCGCTATGGTTTAGAACTGAATTTATTAAAATAATACTTTTGGGTTCAACAAACAAATATCCGTTTCTGGATTGAAGTTTCAGTTTGCCATGAATGCTCATTTCGGCATGAACAATTTCTGATTGTTTCCTCTCTTCAAATTCTATCTTTTCGGCAATATTGTCAATAAGGTTATGGATATCAATGATTCCAAAAGGTTTTGTCAAAAAATAGAAGGGCTTCAACCCAAATGCATCGAAGGCATAATGACTATAAGCAGTTGTAAAAATCACCTTTGGCTGTACCGATGCCATTTTAAGACGTGAAGCAAATTCCAGCCCATCTTCCTCGGGCATATTAATATCAAGGAAAATTGCATCGGGCTCTTCCGATTCTATTAATTCGAGAGCCCCATTTGTGCCACTGAGGCTATCTATTATAAATATTCGTTCATCAGTACTTAGAAAATTCCGCAGGATGTTCCTTGCAGAATCGTCATCGTCAATTATCAGAACAGAAATCAACATTCCCATAGTTATCGTGAAAGATATTTATCTTCAAAACTACTTAAATAAATCTTAGATGTTTTAATTTCTTTTATTGAATTAGATAGTTCGAGCACACATATTTGTCGTTTGAAATCGATTTCTTTTATAAGTCTTAAATTAACAATGTGCGACCTGCTTATTTTTGCAAAATGATATCCTTCAAGCGTTTTCTCAATTCGCGAAAGGTATGAACTCGAAACAATATACTCTTCGTTGCAGAAAACAATTTTTGTGTAAGTTCCATCGGCAGCACAATATGCCAAATCCATTAAATTTATAAGTTGAAATCCTTGATTTGATGGAATTTTGATTTTACACGAGCCATCAAAAGGAATGATTTCTGATTTAGAGGTTAAATTTATTTCAGCAATAATTTTTCGGAGAGAAGTTGCCAGTGCTTTATTCTTGAATGGCGATACTACAAAATCGGTAACTCTTGCCCTAATTGCTTCTATTGCTTCCTCTTTATCTTCTGAAATGACAATTGTTTGGATCGAGTGGTTTTGTTTGTTGAGTAAATGTGCAAGTTCGAAACCTTTTCGGTTCGGCAAATCGTTGGAAATGATCATTATGGAAGGTTCGTTCTCATATATTGAAAAAAGAGCATCTTCAGCTGTTTGGCTTTCTAAAATATTGGTTATCTGATCAAATGAACTGGCCAAGGATTTAACCTTTAGCCGCGTTTCAATGTCTTTGTCAACGATTAAGAGCTTCATTTCCAGTATTTATTTAATTGCCTATCCAACAACCTCTATCACATCAAAAATGTCACAGTAAACAAAACAGATGGTTAAAATAACAAAAAATAATAAAGAAGCGAGCTATTCTGTCGAAAGCTACAAGAATTCGAAAGCGAAGCAGATCTTAATTGGCTGAAATATTGATACCTGTATCTCGATAATTATAAGAAAAAGACCAGAATTCCTCCAACGGCCACAATTGCGCCAACAATTTCGTTCATGGTCACTTTTTCTTTGAAAAGGATATGCGATGGCAATAAAATAAAGACAGGCACAGTGGCCATTAAAGTTGATGCAACGCCCAATGTTGTGTATTTAAAAGCGACCATTCCCAACGAAACGCCCAAAAACGGGCCAAAGAACGAGCCAATAACAAGTGCCCGTGAAGCTTTTTTATCTTTTAATCCTTGTCCAAAGACGTTCCATTTTTTCAGTACCGAAATGATAATTACGAACCCGATAATTCCGGTTATGACCCTTATTTGCGACGATTCGAAAGGGTCGAGATTTCCCATCCCAATTTTGCTAAATACAGAGCCAACGCCTTGTCCTACAGCTCCACCAAGTGCAAGTAGTATCCCTTTTGTTGGGTATCGAAATGTTTTCACACCGTTGTCTTTGTCTTTCTTTAGAACTACCAGTGATACGCCGCTAAATACCAACGCCATTCCAAGGAAGTTCATCCACGAAAAGGGTTCAGAAAGCATGATCCAACCCAGAAGAGCGGCAATAGGAGGGGCGAGCGACATTACCAACATCGATATTTTTGAACTTACATATTCGTACGATTTGAAGAGGAAAAGATCGCCAAGAACAAAGCCGATAAGCCCCGAAATGCTTAGGAATATCCACGATTTGAGCGGAATATCGAACGGAAACCAATGCCCCAGAAATATTTTGCTATAGGCAATATAGAAAGAAAATGCCAGTAGCAATCTAATCAAGTTCACCGATAATGAGCCAATTCGACGCGAAGCGAACTGAAAACTCATTGCCGAAGCTGTCCAGCAAACAGCGGTGGCTAGCCCTGCATATTCTCCTATAAAGTTCATGAGAAAATAACGTTGTTAAATTATTGAATATTTGAGTGTTCTCATGGATCTCACATGCCAAACGGCTTCCACTTTGAACTTCATTTTCATGTCGTTTTGTGCTGCTTCCTTTAGAATTAACTTAGCAGCATGTTCGTTTCATCATGCTGCAAAGCTATAAAACCGATGCTTTCTAAGATAAAAGCGATTATAAAAATTGATTATTCTTTCCGATAAAATAGGATTAACCTGAGCTCGGCTTTATTTTTTAAGTTCAGATAAGTTTAAGCCTGCTGTAATTTTTAGGTGCAACCTTTTACTAATTTTATTGTCGATAGAAAAAACAAAAACTAAAAATGAAGAAACAACTATTAACCGCACTTGCAATTCTTGGCTTAAGTTCTACGCTTGTAGCCTCGAACCCCTCAGACTCAATCCCCAATTACATCTATTTGGAATTTGGCGGTGGACTAAACAAAACCTCGGTTAACGAGACATTAAACACAAGCTTATCGTACACGGGAATAACCCCGGGGTTTTCGGTAGGGTTTAACGCAGCTGCCTCGAACATGTATTTTGAAGTTAAAAACACTTTTTCGATAGGCAATCTTTCGCCTTACAAAGCTGGAAAAGACTTCAATAACTCGATGCAAAACATTTACGAAAATCTGAATCTCAACGCTCAATGGCTGGTGTTCAAAAAGCCCGAAAGTAAGTTTTTTACCTATGTTGGGCCAATGGCTAGCGCCAAAGTGCAAGTAAGAGGCAAGTATTCAAATATTGTAAATAGTGCTTACACTTACGACATTGCAGCATCGTTAGGTGTTGCGGCCAAAGTCGACAAGTACGTTAAGATAGACCATATCTTCTCGCTGCCAATAAGAGAGCAGAATTTTAAACTGGCATTTGGGCTCTCGTACCCGCTTATTTCGAGTGTTTGGTCGCAGCCATACTCAGGAATTACCGAGAATGTTGTTCAAGAAGGTGGTATGCTGATTGACCCTTCGATTAATTATTTGGGCTATTTTTCGAACTATACCAATATCGAAATGAATTTTGCGGTGGCTTATCTTCTGAAAAATAAAAATGCCATTGAAATATCTTACATGCACGATTACAATTCGACACAGCCAAAATACAATCCGTCAAAGTCTCTCAACCAGATGCTTAGCCTTAAACTTTATTTCAACTTCAAATAAATACAATCATGAAGAAATTAATTCAACCTATACTATTCGTTGCCGCAATGTTCTCGCTTTTTTCGTGTGCGAGCAGCATTCTCGAAGAACCTTCGACCGACAAAAAAGAGGTGTTTGAATATGCATGGAAAACAATCGACGAAAGATATTCTTTCTTCGAACTGAAAGATATTGATTGGGATGCGGCTTATGCCCGTTTTGAACCAAGTATTAGCAACTCAATGACTGACGAACAGTTTTTCGACACGCTTGGCGTAATGGTCGATTTGCTAAAAGATGGGCACACCGGGGTAACTTCGCCATTCAACAGCCATTTCTACATTGGGTTCTTTACCCGAGGCCTCGAGAATTACGACCATCGTTTAATTGTCGACAATTATTACCACAGTTGGGGCAACCGAAAAGGTAGTTTTTACCACACCGCACTGGCCAATAATCAGGTTGGATACATTGCCTACAGCGATTTTAGCAACTCTTTTACCGACGAAGATCTCAATTATTTGCTCGAAAAATACAAAAACACCAAAGGGATCATTATTGATATCAGAAACAATTTTGGAGGTTCGGTCGACAATGTGTTCCAAATCACAAAGCGATTCACGAAGGAAAAGACGTTGCTTTACAGGTCGAGGGTAAAAACCGGCCCCGGGCACAACGAATTTAGCGAACCTGTTGAAACTTGGATTGAGCCTGCCGATAGTACGCTGGTTAGCTATCATGGTAAAGTGTGTGTACTTACCAACCGAAAAGTTTACAGTGCAGCAACCATGTTGACACTTTCGATGCGCGAACTTCCAAACGTTACAATTGTTGGCGACACAACAGGCGGCGGACTAGGCTTACCTATTGGTGTTGAACTACCTAATGGATGGCAGGTTCATTTTGCAGGAAACCAAATGCTGGCTGTTGACGGAACTTGTTTAGAGTTAGGTGTCCCTCCAGATATTCAGGTTGATATGAAAGAAGAAGATAAAAGTAAAGGCTTCGACACCATTATCGAAACGGCTATTAAAAC
>CAZRXT010000160.1:0-5748 GCA_964604035.1 uncultured Prolixibacteraceae bacterium
AATAAAAACGGGATTGCCTCCGTTGATGTCGGTGAAAGTGTAGCCATCGGCACTAATGGCCATGTAGGCCGATTGGTTTTGATCTTTGAAATACACCATCAAGTATCCGGCAAAGTCTTTTTCGTTGAATTTCAGGTTGGCTTTCGGTTTTTCGAGTTGCGCAACGATTTCAATTCCTGTTGGAGCTGTTGCTTGCGGTGCATTTTGCGAATGGCTCGTTTTCATTAGGAACAAGCCCAAAACGATCAGCATGAATGTGTAAAATTGAGTTTTCATTTTGAATTGGTTTATAAGGTTCAACGCCTCAAAAGTCGACAAATGTTTGGAAAGTTCCTATTCGTTTGCTTTTCAATTTTAAAATTGACATCCTGCTAGCGTGAAAGAATTTCCAATGCTTCGGCCGTTGTGCGTACAAAGTTAACGTGCTTGGCTTTGTTGCTTTCATACATGAAGTCGTTGAAGCTTTTGCTCTTGAATTTCGAGAAATCGCCCACAATAGCGAGACGTACTCGGTAGGTCGAAAATTTTTGAAGGATCTCGCCTGCGATTCGAGTTTTCAGATCGAAAAAATCAGGGGTGATATTCTGCTCATGCAGAACGATACTCTCAAAGCCCTGGTAATACAGGTTTCCCATCAAGTCGATACCGTCTTCGGCATTGTTGATTTCAATGGAATCCGAAATGATTTCAGCAATTTTGATGTTGTTTAAATGATGTGTTTCGATTTTCATAGTGCTTCTCTTTTAGATCAATCCCTTTGATTATTTCTTCTGCTTTTTTGACGCTGAATCAATTTGCTTTAGAAGGTCAATCTCAACTTTCGACAGCTCATTTTTTGTGCGCTCTTGATATTTTTCATATTCGGCGTGTGCCTTTTCTATCTCCAACCGAAATGATTACATCGAGGTTGTAAAAGGTTACTGGTTTGTCTGAATTTGTAATATGCATTTTTTGCATATTGCTTTCTCTATCTAATTCGCTCTAATACATTACTTCTTTCAAATAAATGATGCATTTGGCCATTCTATCGTTCCTTTAGCTTCGAAATATAATCAATTTTAAAGTGCATTAAAATATGTTAGGCTTTCAGCCCGAAGTTGAAAAAAAGCAACTTTAATATGTTTCTTAGGTAGGTTATTGAATTAATTGCCTTTGTTTATTGAAATTACATAAGGCAATTGTTGAAATTAGTTCTAATGCTTTTCAAATTATTACAACTATAACGATTAACTTTAATGCGCATTAAAAATATTTTTAATGCGTATTAAAAAAGATTTTGATAGGTATTAAAAATGATTCTAATAGGTAACAAACCTATATAAATTGAAATGGAAGAAATAATACCGAAAAAAAGTAAACTATCGGCCAAGCAATGCACTCACACAGTTTATTTTGTTATTCAATTCAAATGTAACAAATTACAACAAAGAAAGAGTAAAAACTAAAGAAAAAAATCCTGACAAATCTTAAAATCTGTCAGGATTATATATGTTATAAACGATGCAAGCAACGCCTATATTCGTAACTAAAAATTATAATTCAAATTTATAAGAATCAGGATCAGACACCTGAGAAACGCGAATAAACTCGCCGTGCCCATGTACCACCTGACGCGCAATTTTGTTGTAAACTTTAGCTGATTTAGCAAACTCCATATCGCGGTTAGCATCAATAATAAGCAAATAGCTCATAATAATACTTGCAGCCATCTCAACCAAACGACGAGCATGGAAATCGATAAACTCAGGATCTTTGGGAGCTGTAACTTTCTCAACAGCTTCGGCATACTCTTCGGTAAGGCCAATTAACACCCTGCGGTATTGTTCCAATTCGGGTTTAATTGGTGTTTTTTCGTAATCGCGAATGCAAGCAAGAGCAGCACCAGTTGTAACGCCACGAATTGCAGCCACAACCTGCAACTGAGTTGTTCCTTCATAAATAGAAGTAATACGGGCATCGCGGTAAATACGTTCAACCGGATAATCTTTCATGAAACCAGAACCACCATGAATTTGAATTGCATCGTAAGCATTCTGGTTACAATACTCGGAACCCATACCCTTAGCAAGCGGAGTGAAGAAGTCGGCCAGTTTCTGGAACTCTTTCATCTCTTCTTTTTCGTCTTTGGTAAGTGCACGTTCGTTCGAGATATGATATAACGATTTGTAAATATCGACAAAACGGGCAGTTTCGTAAAGCAATGAGCGCGAAGCATCAAGTTTAGCTTTCATAACCGAAAGCATTTCGTAAACAGCAGGGAACTGAATGATTGGTTTACCAAACTGTTCGCGTTGTTTTGCATAAGCAATTGCTTCCTGATAAGCCGCTTCCGACAATCCAACAGACTGAGCAGCAATACCCAAACGGGCACCATTCATCAAAGCCATTACATATTTAATCAGCCCCATACGGCGTTGTCCAACCAATTCGGCAGGAGCATTAGTGAATACCAACTCGCAAGTAGGCGAACCAATAATACCCATTTTATGCTCGATGCGGCGAACAATAACCCCACCATTGTTTTTATCGTGAATGAACATTGAAAGGCCACGGCCATCGTGAGTGCCTTCTTCCGAGCGAGCCAATACAAGGGCAATATGACCATCGCCATTAGTAATGAAACGTTTCACGCCATTCAAGAACCATTTACCTTTAGCTTCGTCGTAAGTAGCTTTCAGTTCAACAGCCTGAAGGTCGGAACCAGCGTCAGGTTCAGTAAGGTCCATAGCCATAGTTTCGCCTTTGCAAACGCGGGTAAGGAAACGGTTCTTTTGATCGTCGTCGGCAAATTCATGAATCGTTTCGGCACAATCCTGCAAGCCCCAGATGTTCACAAAACCAGCATCGGCACGCGACACAATGTCGGCAGCCATTACGTAAGGAAGGATTGGGAAATTCAACCCGCCATATTCGCGCGGAAGAGTCATTCCCAACAACCCGGCTTTGTTCAAAGCGTCGAGGTTATCCTGAGTACCGCGGGCATATTTTACATGGCCATCAATAACCTGAGGGCCTTCGGCATCAATGCTTTCGGCATTTGGGCCAATAATGTCGCCACTAATTTCGCCAACAGCTTCAAGCACTTTATCAAAGCTATCCATTGCATCTTCGAAATCGAAAGGTGCATAATCGAATTTAGAACTATCGGTATAGTTACGTTCCTTCAATGCCACAATCTTCTCCATCAACGGATGGGTAAGGTGGAATTTCAGGGCTTTATTGTCGTTATAATAATTTGCCATTTTTTTCTTTTTTAAGTCAGTAATCATTTATTGGTTACCCAATTGCACCCCGACATAATTTATCGGAGATGATGAAAGACTATTTACTATTTGCTTTGTAATATTTAATCATTTTAGGGATTACATCCATCACGTTGCCATTGATTACATAATCGGCAATAGAGTTTATAGGAGCAGCCGGATCGTTATTGATTGAAATGATCTGGGCAGAGTCTTCCATACCTGCACGGTGCTGAATCTGACCAGAAATTCCACAGGCAATATAAAGCTTAGGGCGCACAGTAACACCGGTTTGTCCTACCTGACGTTCGTGCTCGGCAAAACCAGCATCGACAGCAGCACGCGAAGCAGCAACCTCACCACCAAGCACTTCGGCCAAATCGTATAGTGCGTTAAAGTTTTCTTTGCTACCCATTCCGTAACCACCGGCAACAATAATTTGAGAAGCGCCAAGGTTTACTTTGCGTTTTTCGATATGACGTTCAATAATTTCGACAACAAAATCTTCGGGCGAAACCATCGAAGCAACATCAATCTTTTTCAATTCGCCTTTGTAAGAAGCCGAACGAATCTCTTTCTTCATCACACCTTCGCGAACTGTTGCCATTTGTGGGCGGCAATCGGGGTTCACAATTGTGGCAATAATGTTACCACCAAAAGCAGGGCGGATTTGATAAAGCAGGTCTTTGTAAACCTTATTCTCTTTTTTCTCTTCGTGGTCGCCAATTTCGAGGCTGGTACAGTCGGCAGTTAAACCACTGTGTAAAGCCGATGAAACACGAGGGCCAAGGTCACGGCCAATAGTTGTAGCGCCCATCAAAGCAATCTGAGGTTTTTCAACTTTGAAAAGGTTAACCACAATTGAAGTATGCGGCAAAGTTGTATACGGAGCCAACCGTTTGTCGTCGGCAACATGAATTACATCAACACCATAAGGGAAAAGTTGTTTTCCAATTTCGTCGAGTTTGTAACCGATAGCAACCGCTTCGAGTTTGCAATTAATCTGATCGGCAAGGGCACGTCCTTTAGTAAGCAACTCGAGGCTCACATCGGCAACTTTCCCTTCTTCTATTTCGCAATAAACAAATATGTTATTCATTTTTTTTGTCATTTTTTAATTAGAGATTAACCAATTGCATGGCTATCGATTAATTCTTTCATCAACAGGTTAATTTCGGCATCTGAAGAGTCTAACTTACGGGCATCTTTAGCCTGAAGAACTACGTTGTCGATTTTCTTAACTTTAGTTGGTGAGCCCGAAAGGCCAAGTTGGGCATTATCTACTTCAACCTCATTAACAGTCCATTCCTGAATATTCAAGTAAGGGCGGTCGCTATAAAGGCTTAAGTAATCTTCGTTGGCAGCCTGCCGTTCAGAAACGGTTTTGGCATGTTTGTATTTCATAATTAAGCGGGCATTACGGGCACGGCAAGGAGCAGCAGAACCTGTAACAGTAATTACCGAAGGGAAAGGAGCTTTTACCAACTCAACCCCATTTTCGAGCCTGCGTTTCAAGGTTATCCCTTTTTGATCGATAGCTGTAACCTCTTCAACATAAGTCACCTGAGGAAGATTCAACTTCTCGGCCACCTGAGGTCCAACCTGAGCAGTATCGCCATCGATAGCCTGACGGCCACAAACAATAAGGTCGAACTTTCCGAGTTTCGCAATAGCCCTCGAAATAGCATACGAAGTAGCCAGCGTATCGGAACCTGCAAAAGCCCTGTCGGTTAACAAGATGCCATTGTCGGCACCACGAAACATACCCTCTCTGATAATATCGGATGCACGGCCTGGACCCATTGTCAGAATTGTAATTGTTGATCCGGGAAACTGATCTTTGATTCTCAAAGCTTGTTCCAGTGCGTTCAGGTCTTCAGGATTGAAAATTGCAGGCAGAGCAGCACGGTTTACTGTTCCATCGGCCTTCATTGCATCCTTGCCCACGTTGCGGGTGTCGGGCACCTGTTTTGCCAACACAATGATCTTGAACGATTTCATCATAAAATATTAAGTTAGTTTAAGAACTGTTTAACCTTCGTTATTGTACGTTTTCAAAAAACATTCTGCGAATTAATTAAAAGTTCGGATTGTAATTTTATTTGTGCTTTTTTTTCGAAGCGAACAAATATAAAAAATGGCGCACGAGAAACCAAAACATAAAAATTCTATGTAGCACATTGCATGCAGCTTTGAAGCTTATACTATGGAAACAAAAGGGTTATCTTTAAGCTCTTATATTTTGCTGAAACTACGTTCAAAACAATTAACCTTATGATTCAAATTTTCCCTTAATTTCGATTTTGAAATCTATTTGGGAAAATTAATTCAGATAATGAGCTATTTATTTCACGCTGTAAGCAGCCTTCATTATGCTTTCATCCTTTTCTATAAGGCTGAAAAGGATTTTTAGGTTGTTTTCGGAGGCCTTTCTTATTTTGTTCTCTGAAATAAGCTTTCGAATTTCCTTTCTTTTCTTTGGAAACATTTGGTATACTGACTTATA
>CAZRXT010000161.1:0-5712 GCA_964604035.1 uncultured Prolixibacteraceae bacterium
AATCAAATCAATAGCCAGTTTGAAGATAAAAATGTTGTTCTGCTCCACGGTGTTACTGCCAGCGGAAAAACAGAAATCTACATTAAACTGATAGAAGAGCAGCTCAACCTTGGCAAACAAGTTCTTTACCTACTCCCAGAAATAGCACTTACATCGCAGATTATAAACCGATTAAAAGCAGTATTTGGAGAAAAAGCAGGCATTTTTCACTCTAAATTTAACGATGCCGAACAGGTTGAAATATGGAATAAAGTTCTTGAATTTGAACCCAATAAGCCTTCAAAATATCAATTGATACTTGGAACCCGCTCGTCTTTATTCTTGCCATTCAAAGATTTGGGACTTATCATTGTTGATGAAGAACACGAAACCAGTTTTAAGCAATTTGATCCAGCACCACGCTACAATGCTCGTGATGCCGCTGTTGTTCTTGCTAATCTTCATTGTGCTAAAGTCTTAATGGGAACCGCTACCCCATCGTTCGAAACGTTCTACAATTGCAAATTGAACAAATACGGATACTTCTATCTGAACAAACGGCATCACGATGTGGAATTGCCGGAAATAGTAATTGCCGACCTTGCCGATGCCTACAAGCGGAAATCAATGAAATCGCACTTTACTCCACTGCTTTTCAACGAAATACAAAAAGCACTTGAAAACAACAAGCAGGTTATCCTTTTCCAAAACCGACGTGGTTTTTCACCATTTATACAATGTAAAAGTTGTGGATGGATTCCAACCTGCAAGCATTGCGACGTTAGCCTCACTTACCATAAATTTCAAAATAACCTGCAATGCCATTATTGCGGTTATACAATTAATTTACCCGACAAATGCCCCGACTGCCAATCTACTGACATTCAAACAAAAGGATTTGGAACCGAAAAAATTGAAGACGATTTGAAGATTATTTTCCCTGAAGCAACAATTGGCCGACTCGATACCGATTCGTCTAAAACAAAATTTGGGCACGAAAAAATCATCGACAAATTTGCTGAAGGAAAAACTCAAATTCTTGTTGGCACACAAATGGTTACAAAGGGACTCGATTTTGAGAATGTAAGTGTAGTTGGAATTCTTAATGCCGATAATATTCTTAATTTTCCCGACTTCAGGTCGCACGAACGAGCCTATCAACTTATGGTACAAGTAAGCGGACGAGCAGGACGAAAAAACGGAAAAGGGAAAGTAATTATCCAAACTTTCCAACCACAACACCCTGTAATTTCGATGGTTATAAACAACGATTATGAAAATTTCTTCAGCAAATATATTCCCGAAAGAAAACTTTTCATCTATCCACCATGTTATCGATTAATATATATCACTATAAAACACAAAAACAACGAAAGAACACATATTGCAGCAAATCAACTAATTGCAGAACTACGCAAAAAATTAAAAGCTAAAATATTAGGTCCGGAATACCCTTTAATTGGAAGGATACAACAATATTATCAGTTAATGATAAGGATTAAGGTAGAGAAAAACACTACCGTTAGCAGCACAAAAAAGAATATTCAAGAGAGTATTGCAAAAGTTAAACAGATTGAAAACAACACATCTGTAATTTTCAACATCGACGTTGATCCAATGTGACAACGTTAATATTTTCTAAATAGAAAAATAAAAACAATTCACCATCAAACACTTACAATCGACATTTTTTAACCTTCAAAAAATGATGATGGTGTTACGAGTTTAAATATTATTTTTGGGGTGACTAAAAAAACACAAATGGGTAAAGTTATTGCGCTTGCTAATCAGAAAGGTGGAGTTGGAAAAACAACTACAGCCATTAATCTTTCTGCAAGTTTAGCAGTTTTAGAGAAGAAAGTATTGTTAATTGATGCAGACCCACAGGCAAATGCCACTTCGGGTCTTGGTTTCGATTTAAAAAGCATAGAAAACAGCATCTACGAATGTATAGTAGATCGGATCGACCCTGAAACTGCCATTTTAAAAACAGAAATAGAAGGCCTTCACCTGATGCCTTCTCATATAGATTTGGTTGGAGCAGAAATTGAAATGCTCAACATGCCCGAACGCGAAAAAGTATTGAAACAAGTAACTGATGTTCTTAAAGAAAAGTACGATTTCATACTGATAGACTGCTCTCCATCGCTCGGACTAATAACCGTAAACTCCTTAACAGCAGCCGACTCTGTGATTATTCCTGTTCAGTGTGAATACTTTGCGCTTGAAGGACTGGGAAAATTGTTGAATACAATTAAAATCATACAGTCGAGGTTAAACCCCGAATTGGAAATTGAAGGATTCCTTCTTACAATGTACGATTCAAGGCTAAACCTTTCGAATCAGGTATATGAGGAGGTGAAACGTCACTTTCAAAGTATGGTTTTCGAAACCATTATCCAACGCAATATCAGGCTAAGTGAAGCCCCAAGCTTTGGAAAACCAGTTCTTTTATATGATGCAAACTCAAAAGGATCAACAAATCATTTAAGCCTTGCACAAGAATTGATTGCTAAGAATAGTCCGAAATTAGTTTAAGGTAGTTCAAAATTTAAAGTTCAAAAGGATAAAACATGGCCAAAAAACATGCATTAGGAAGAGGATTAGGCGCTCTTATCGACGATTCAAGTACTATTAATGAAGCTCCGGTAACAGCAACTTCGATCGATGAGATTGATATTAGTTTGATTGAAGTCAATCCTTGGCAACCACGTACAACCTTTGACGAAGACGCTTTAAACGACCTTTCCAACTCTATCCGAGAAGTTGGTATTATACAGCCACTTACATTGAGAAGGGTTGACAACGGCAAATATCAGATTATTGCAGGGGAACGCCGTTTCAGGGCATCAAAAATGGCAGGACTAAAGAAAGTCCCTGCTTACATCCGCGAATCAGACGATTCGAATATGCTAGAGCTTGCGCTGATTGAAAATATTCAACGTGAAGATTTAGATGCTATTGAAGTTGCGGTAAGCTACCAACGGTTAATCGACGAATGCCAACTTACTCAAGAAAATCTTGGCGAACGTGTTGGAAAAAAACGTACAACGGTAACCAATTACCTTCGTTTACTAAAATTACCCGCAGTAATCCAAAAAGCGATACGTGAACGTGAAATTACAATGGGACATGCCCGTGCAATTATCAACGTAAACGATCCCGACACTCAAATCATGCTTTACAAGCAAATTGTGAAGTACGATTTCTCCGTAAGGAAAATTGAAGAGATTGTCCGCAAAATAAGTTCTGATGGTGAAGAAAAAGAAGCACCTAAAGAGGAAGTAAAAGTTCCCAAGTTCCCAGAAGAATACGATGAACTAAAGAAACACCTTTCAAAGCATTTTACAACAAATGTTGATTTTAAAATGAACAATAAAGGGAAAGGGAAAATCGTTATTCCTTTTAATTCGAATAAAGATCTTGAACGCATTATTGGCGTTCTCGATAAGTTAAACAATTAAAACATAGCATTGAAACAACTTCTCAAGGGCATATTAACAATGTTCTTTGGACTGATTATCTTTCAGTCCGAGGCACAAAATATACCTCTAAAAGCTGATTCAACACAAGTTGCAAGCATTAACATTTCGAGTAAAAAGCATGAACCGGGAAAGGCTACAATTTATTCTGCCGTTTTACCTGGATTAGGGCAGATTTACAACAAAAAATACTGGAAAGTACCTATTGTTTATGGTGGTTTTGTTGGTTTAGGTATATATATCAACAAAAACAATCAACAGTATTTGTCTTACAAACAGGCATATTACGATTTAAACGATAATAATCCAAAAACAGCTTCCTACCAGCTAAAATTCCCCAATGAAGATTTTAGCGACATAACATCATCTGAAATTAAGAGTTTCAATAGCAACAGAATAATCCCAAATATTGATTATTACCGAAAAAAACGAGATCTATATATTATTGCCACAGTAGGTTTTTATCTACTCAACATTTTAGACGCAAACGTTGATGCCCATTTAATAGACTTCGACATAAGCGAAGATTTAAGTTTAAATATACAGCCATTTGTAGCAGAACCTACGACAAATTCTACTATCTTAGGAGCTCATCTGGCTTTAACATTCTAAAAAGGAGGATTTTAATGAAGAGAATACTAAATGTTGTTTTAACACTTATCTATTCCCAAATTGCACTTTCAGCATTTGCCACCCCAGAAGGCAAACCAATAACTATGATGCCAATGCAACGTATTGAAGTCGCCCAAATCGACTCAAACGGTCAGCTTGATACTTTCAAAGCTTATCCAAATGAAGTTCTCGACGAGTTCTTCGTAGGAAATATTGATAGTATGGCTAACGATTATTATATACGTAAAGTCTTTAATCTTGACAGTATTACCGAATGTCAAATTCCTGAGAATGAACTTATCGCTACCGAAAGTTGTGATCAGATCACCGATTCAACTGGAGATCTACCCGATTCTATCTTGATCAGTAAATTAGCGAACATCAATTCATTCATAGACCTTTCGTACAACGGAACGGTAAAAGAGATGATTAGGTTTTACACAAAAAAACGTAAGCCGAAAATTGAAACAATGTTAGGGTTAACAAGTTTCTATTTCCCGATGATTGAAGAAATTTTTGACCGTTATCAATTGCCGCTCGAGTTAAAATACATGGCAGTAATTGAATCGGCACTAAATCCAAGAGCAATTTCAAGAGCTGGAGCTGCGGGTATGTGGCAATTTATGTTCCGAACGGGAAAGTTATATGACCTTGAGGTGAATTCTTACATCGACGAGCGTTATGACCCTGTTAAATCAACCGAGGCTGCTGCACGATATTTAAGAGATCTTTATAACATTTATCATGACTGGCACCTTGTAATTGCAGCCTACAACTGCGGTCCGGGAAATATTAACCGCGCTATTGCCCGAACTGGTGGCAAACAAGATTATTGGGAAATCTACTACCGATTACCAAAAGAAACCCGGGGATATGTTCCTGGTTTTATTGCAGCGTCTTATGCTGTAACTTATTACAAAGATCATGGATTAATACCGAAAGAACCTGTTTTTAATATAGCGACAGACACTATAATGATTTCAAGCTATCTGAATCTGAATCAGGTTGCTTCGCAATTAAATGTTGACATTCAGCTTATACGGGATTTAAATCCGATTTTCAAGAAGGATATTATTCCTGCAAAACCTGACAAACAATATGCTTTGAGACTTCCAGAAGAAGCTATTACCAAGTATATCGAAATGGAAAATAATATTCTTGCCCACAATCGCGACGATTATTTTCCGAACAACCAACTAAAAGAACCTGTTGCAGCTTCAAATCATTCTGCATCAACAGTTATCGACGGAAAGAAGAAGATTTACCACACTGTAAAATCGGGCGAATTTCCCGGGAAAATTGCCGAAAAATACCATATACGTTTATCCGACTTAAAGAAATGGAATAACTTAAGAAGCAACATGCTCCGAATTGGGCAAAAGCTAATTGTTTATGTTCCAGAAGATAAAGCCTCGGCTAAAGAAACTGCGGAAACAGTGGCTGAACCAACAACAAACTCGAACAACGATTTAGTTGCAGACAATTCATCTAGTTCAGATTCAGGCGAATCGTTCATTTATTACACCGTTCAAAACGGAGATAATTTATGGGAGATTGCTCGGCAATATCCAGGAACATCGGCCGAAGAAATTCGCCAGCTAAATAAAATATCCAACACAAGAGGACTTAGCGTTGGTCA
>CAZRXT010000162.1:0-5698 GCA_964604035.1 uncultured Prolixibacteraceae bacterium
ATGTAATTGATATGACTGGGTTGCTGCCCGAATCGTCGAAGAAAATTGGAGCTCTTTCAAAAGGATACAAACAACGCGTAGGCTTAGCACAATCGCTGATTCACAACCCCCAGGTCTTAATTCTCGACGAACCAACAACAGGCCTTGATCCAAACCAACTCGACGAAATCCGATCGCTAATCAAAGACATAAGCAAAGACAAAACAGTTCTGCTCTCGACTCATATTATGCAGGAAGTTGAAGCCCTATGCAACAGAATTATCATCATCAATAAAGGTATAATTGTAGCCGACGACACTTCCGACGAAATAAAAAAATGGTCGAAAAGAAAAGGGCAACAGGTTGTTTTCGCTGTCAAGGAAGATATTTCAGAAACAGCTCTTTCTTCACTTTCATTTGTTAGTAAAGTTGATAGAAACACTAAAAATGAATACATTATACACTCTTCAATTGAAGAAGATATTCGTCCTAAGCTTTTTGAAATAACAGTAAGAAACAACTGGACAATGCTAACAATGGCAGAACAATCAAACAGTGTTGAATCAATTTTCAGGGAGTTGACTCAATCATGAAAGAAAAATTGCCGGCAGTTTCAGTAATCTTCCCTTTTCACAATGCAGAAGCAACTTTGGATAGGGCAATAAAAAGTATCTTAAATCAGACATTTACCGATTTTGAACTTATTCTTATTAACAGCAATTCTACCGATCAAAGTTCAAATATTGCTTGGCTAAATTCGGGTGAAGATGAGCGAATTACCCTTGTAAACGAACCCCGGGAAGGCATTTCAAACGCTCTCAACGCAGGAATTAAAATTGCAAACGGCAAATACGTTGCATTTATGGATTCCAATTGCATTTCTCACCCCGAACGATTAGAAAAACAAGTTAATTTCATTGAAGAAAATCCTGTTGAAGTGGTTTCTTGTCTTATCAATTACGCGCCACAAGGTTTGCCAAATTATGATACAAAAAAGTATACCGAATGGCTAAATTCATTCATCTCATCGTCAGAGATATACAATAATCGCTTTATTGGGATGCCGGTTATTACCCCATCTGTTTTGTTCAAAAAGAGCCTGATAAAAGAATTTGGAATGTTCACCCAAGGCGATTTCCCCGAGGAGTATGAATTTTGGCTTCGATGGTTAGATTGCGATGTAACAATTAAAAAACTTCCTGAAATTTTGCTCGACTGGGACAGTTCCGAAACCTGCGGCCAATATAATTCAACACCCTGCCATACCCTAAAAACCGAATATCAGGCTAAATGGCTGAGAGACAACGATCATCCTTATGTCTGGATATGGAAAAAAGGTACACTTCTGAAAAGCAAAATCGATTATCTTGATGATGCGGGAATCTACGTTGAAGGTTTTATCGATGTAGAAAATGTTGATTTCGAAGAGGCTTATTATGTTAGTTCAGAAGAAATTAACTGGGATGCTCCATCTTTCATCCTAGTTTATATCGACAATCCAGAAGAAAGGGAATCAGTCTTCAGGTTTTTTATTTCAAAAATGAAAATTGAAACAGTAGATTTTATTGTCACCTCCTAATTAAGAAAGCTTGCCTCTTTTAATTAAATAAGAATGAAGCACTTGCCTAAAATCTTCATTAATATCAGCTTCAATAATATCGATTTGGTATTGGCCACACCTCAACTTTAAGTCCTCAACATACTCTTTCATCATTTGAGCATATTGACGCTTGATTTCCTGCGGTTTAATCCTGATCACCTCGCCTGTTTCCAAGTCAACAAACTTGTGGGGCCGATTTGAATACACAAATTCTTCTTCGTGCTTTTTGTCGGTGACATGGAAAAGAACCACCTCGTGCTTATTGTACCTGAGATGCTGAAGAGCCTGATAAACCTGATCAGGATCAGCAGATTCAATCATGTCGGAAAAGATAATAACCAGCGAACGTTTATGAATATTTTCAGCAATCTGATGCAAAACATCAATTGAATTAGTGCCCCGTTTCAACCCAATATTTTCGGGTTTCAACAAATTTCCAAGCGTGCTGTAAAGCAAATCGAGATGAACAGACGACAACTTCGCATTAGCATGAAAATCAACTTTATCGGAGAAAAGACTTAACCCCGACGCATCGCGTTGCCGACGCATCATATAAATTATTGCAGCAGAACAGTATACCGAGAATGCTAGTTTGTTCAACTGAAAACCCTTCCCTTTCTGATATGGAAAAAGCATTGACGATGAAGTATCGATAACCAACTGGCACCGGAGATTTGTTTCTTCCTCAAATTGCTTGACATACAACCTTTCGGTACGGCCAAACAATTTCCAGTCGATATTTTTTGTCGATTCGCCTTCGTTATATTGCCGGTGTTCAGAGAATTCAACCGAAAAACCGTGAAATGGGCTTCGATGAAGTCCGGTAATAAAACCCTCAACAACCTCTTTCGCAATTAACGCTAGGTTATCGAAATCCTGAAATTCTTCAAGGTTATGTAAGTTGGCAATGTGTTCCATCTGTAATTTAAAAACATGAAAATATAGTTTTTCGCCGCAGCAACCAAAAACCAATCATTTAAAAAAGCTTAAGTCGCCATTTTGTTTAATGTTCAAACAATTTTTAGAGCGACGGTAAACTCATACCGGTAATTTTTCGGTACAAGTCGAGGGCGTAAACATCGGTCATTCCCGAAACAAAATCGACAACCGACTGAAGTTTTGTGTAATCGTCGCCAGTTGAAGCATCGTATTGGTCGGGAAACATTTTTAGCAACTTTTTTCCGTAATTGCTCTCGTGCAAAATTGCATTCGAAAAGCTTTCGAGCAGAGTTGAAATAATTCTGAAACCGGCAAGTTCAACTGCAACAACAGTAGAATGGCAATAAATGCGGTTTACCGAAACATCAACAACCTCTTTCATTGCTTTTGATGCAACGGGTGAAATCTCCTTTATCAACGATTTTTTCTGTGCTCCAGCCATAATAGAATCGTAATTCGACATAAATGCTTCTACACAATTCTCGACCAATAAACCAATTACACGTGCCCGCAAGTACGAAATCTGTTCGTTCGGATCGGTTACAACGTTCAATGTTTTGGCAATTCCGTCAAGAATAGTTTTATCCTGAACCTGATCGTAGAAATTAAGATACAAATCCATTGTCTCTTTGTGCGACAAGATCTTAAGCTTGTGAGCATCTTCGATATCCATAATTTGATAGCAAATATCGTCGGCAGCTTCAACAAGAAAAACCAACGGATGACGGGCATATTTAATTCCATCGGCATCAATTTTTTGCAGCCCGGTTTCAAGAGCTATCATTTCAAATATCTCTTTTTCCGATTGAAAGAACCCAAATTTTGGCTTTGTTGCCAAAGTTGATTCGTAAGGATATTTTACAATTGACGCTAACATCGTGTATGTAAGATCGTAACCGCCTTCGCGGCGACCTTTGAATTGATGGCTCAGCAAACGAAATGCATTTGCATTTCCATCGAAACAAGTAAAATCTTTTTGTCGAGCTACCGAAAATCCTGAAATCAGCTCTTGCCCCGATCTGTTTTGAAAAAACTCTTTTATCGCATCTTCGCCCGAATGACCAAACGGTGGGTTGCCCAAGTCGTGAGCCAGGCACGAAGCAGCAACAACAGAACCAATTTCATCGATTAAATCATGTTGAATACCTTTTACCTTCAGCTTTCTCGAAATCATATTGCCAAGCGAACGGCCAACGCTAGCCACTTCAAGGCTGTGAGTTAATCTATTGTGAACAAAAACACTGCCCGGAAGCGGAAAAACCTGGGTTTTGTTCTGCAACCGCCTGAATGGTGATGAAAAGATTAAACGGTCGTAATCGCGCTGAAACTCAGTACGCGACTCTTCTGTAATTTTCCCCGACGATGGCTTTCCTAATCGTTTAACCGATAAAAGTTGCTCCCAATTCATAACTCAAATTTTAACTGGCGATAAAAGTACAATTAATCAATTTAAGGCGAACCTGTTCGGAAACTAAATGTCGATACCCAAAAACCTACGTGGATTAATGATGGCAATTTGATTAAACTCTTCGGTAGTAAAAACTTCTTTGAAGTTGTTCAAGTACTCGTTAAATGAATTAGAAAAGACGAGATTTAGATAGAAATCGGAACCATACATGAAGCGTTTCTTAACACTTTCGGTTGCCTTTGACCAATACAACTCTTTGAATTCTACCAGTTTGTCTCTCTCCGAAAAACATGATAAATCGGTGTAGAGATTAGGAAAACGGTGCATCATCTCAAAAATTTTGTCGGTCCACACATTTCCCTTTGGCCACTTACCAAAGTGCGCAAGGTTCAGTTTCATATTGGGGAATTTCTCGAGCATCAGTTCCCAAATAATCGGATCGTTCAAAACAGAAGCCCTTTCTTCGACCCAATTTTTACCAAGGAACGGAGTTGAAAATGAGTAATCTTCTTTCTTCAACTCAATCAGACCCTTCTCCGGATCGTTAATTATGCCGTTAATTCTTATTGTATTCTCGAACCCGGCAAAACCAACATGCGAACAATGTGCCGTAATTGGAAGGTTTTGCGCCGAACAATAGTCGTATATTTTCTGCATATCGGGATCGGTAGGCGAATATCCATTTGGAGCATAAACCTTTACACCATAATACGGGCCGCTTTTTTGAACATTTTTTTTGATGTGACCAACAATGTTGTAACGCCGAGGATCGGCGGCATAAAAAGGAAAAACCTTGTCGGGGAATTTTTCCCTCACTTTTTGAACTTCTATAAGCTGGCGTTTAAAACTACCAACTAACTTAGTGTCCATCAATTCTTTAATCGAAAAAGTCAACCTATCTTTAAAGTAATTGACCATCTCTTTAAGGTCTTCCTTTGTTTGTTTGAAATCGATGATTTCTTGAGGCTTATCGTTTGGAGAATCTTTTATGAGGTCAATTTGTCTCATATCGGTGTCGAGCTGACTAATCAAACGGTTCACCTCTCCTTTCATTTCTCTGGAGAGCTCTTTCATTTCACCCGTCGAAATTTGCTCCTGCTTTTTGATTTTCATCGAACCCTTAAAGCAAAAATAGAGGTCGAAGGTTAGGGGAACGGCAATAAAATCTTCGCCAAAAACCTTCATGTATTCGCTCTCCATATTCTGGTAAATATCAAGGCTACTGGCAGCCATTCCGGTTTTCACAAAGTTGTATATTTTCTTCATCTCAACGGAAAGAACCTGCACATCGGCCTTATTAATCTGTTCTTGCTGTTTGTAAATTGCAGCATACACAAGCGACTCAATTAACCCGAAAACAATTCGATAAGTAAGAACATCTTTGTTGAAAATGTGGCAGTGAACATCAATTGGTTTAGACATATAACAGTTTATTTATTGCAGACTTAAAATTACAACATTGTGAATTACTAATGAAAGTAGTTTCAAAATAAAGCCAAAAGTTTATTGTTGGGAATCAGCAATCGAACAAAAATATTCATAACTTATTTCAAAAAAGTGAACCAATACAAGTCGAATCTGTTATAAAACCATAAATATTACAAGCTTATGAAGACTAAAATATTAATTATAATTTCACTTGTTCTCTTTCTTTCGTGTAAAGATCAGAGAATATCAGAATCGGCAATTGAAAGCTTTCAAACAAATAAAGGTGAGAACGGGCTTTCGCTCGATATCAAGTTTTTAAAAGGGAAATACCACAACCACCCAAC
>CAZRXT010000163.1:0-2167 GCA_964604035.1 uncultured Prolixibacteraceae bacterium
GACGGCAGGATCCACAGGGTTTTATCGGCTCCGAAACGAGCCTATTAACATTACAGGCAGAAATTGCAATACTTAAAACCGAAGAATTTGGATATTGCGCATTAGCATAAAAGAGAGCAACCCTTTCGGCACAAAGTCCCGACGGATATGCTGCATTTTCCTGGTTGTTTCCAGAAACGATTTCTCCATTATCTAATTGGACAGCAGCACCAACGCGAAAATTAGAATAGGGCGCCCAAGCATTCAACGAAGCCTCGCGAGCCTTTGCAACAAGAAATGCATCATCGTTCGAAAGCTCTGTTAAACTTTCATATTGTGAGTATTTTACTTCTATAATCTTTTCAGTCATAACCATACATTTAAAAATAAAAATACTACTTTTTCTAGTTATCAACAAAAGCCTTCTGTGCAAGGCAATTTTTTTATTTTTGTTACGTATTATTTGAACAGAGTAGAAAAAGCAGATATTGTTACCAAATCAGATCTATTAATGGAAAGTAAATTCAAATTCCTTTTTATCGTATTTGTTCTAATTGGACAAGTGGCGTTTTCTCAAACAAAACTGACCAGAAAAGAATACATTGAAACTTTCAAATGGATTGCTGTAAGAGAAATGCACCGTAGCGGAATTCCAGCAAGTATTACAATGGCTCAGGCTTGTTTGGAATCGGAAAATGGCAATAGTGAACTTTCTAAAAAATCGAACAATCATTTTGGTATAAAATGCAAAAGCGATTGGACTGGCGGTCGTTCATATCACGATGATGATCAAAAGAATGAATGTTTTAGAAAATATAATACTGTTGAAGATTCATACGTTGATCACACCGACTATTTGGTAACCACAAAACGTTACAAGTATCTTTTCAATCTGAGTAACAAAGATTACGATGCTTGGGCAAAGGGCCTTAGAGAAGCAGGTTATGCAACTGACCCTCAATATGCACAGCGTTTAATTAAAATAATTGAAGACGAAAAACTTCATGCGCTCGACGAAATTAAACCGAATGAAATGCCGAAAGAGAATATTTTGGCCTCAAAAGGAAAGAAATCTTCCACCGAGTCGACAAAAGATAAAGGTATTGAAACCTTCAGCAACTTATCCATTAACCCATACTCGCACCGCGAGGTAAAAACGTTGAACGGGCTTGATATTGTTTACGTTAATGCCAATGACACTTATGAAACCATTGCTCAGGAATTCGAAATGAAAACTTGGGAGATTTACGTTTATAATGATTTAGAGAAAGATGCAGAACAACCCAAAGAAAATGATTTCCTATACATTGAAAGGAAGCACTGTAGAGCTCAGAAAGGAAATGACAAACACATACTTAAGCCTCAAGAGACAATGTACTCGGTGTCTCAAAAATACGGTATTACGCTAAATAGTCTTTACCGCTTCAATCGATTGAAAAAAGGAGACAAACCGATAGTAGGCGATCCGCTATACCTACGAAAAGTAAAACCAAAGGAGAAAAAAAAGTGATAAAACCTGCCTGAAAAAAATCTATCAAAAAACATATCTTTTGATTATATAAGTTCGTAACTTGGTTACAATTAAAAGCCAAAGTTATGAAATACAACATCTTAATACTCGCTGTGATTTTGTTTTCCTCTATTCTATGCTCAGCAAGAGGCGGAAATAAGGTCAACGGGGCAAAGATTGCCTTATTCAACTCATCGAACCAAGAGTATTACGCACTTAACCACACCAATGAAAATGGTGAATTTGTTTTCTTTGATGTTCCATCGGGATATTATTATCTGGTTATCAGAATACCAAAAAAAGTTTTTGTTGAAAATCTTGAGAATCGAGAAATCCTCAAAAAATTAACTGATGGAGGATGCAACAAAAGCGAAGGTCAAATGATTTTCAAAATAAAAGATCACTGCTTTTCATATAATATTAACTGCGAAGATCTTACAAAGTCTAAGTTCACCCCGTGTTTGGAAATCACAGAAGAAAAAGAAGAATACTTCATTTCGGTTGCTTATGCCGAAATTTTTGAAACTGTAACAATAGAAGGTACATTCAAAAATATTACAACCAAAAGCTTTAAACAGCTCCTAGAAAGTGGAAAATATTCATTATGTAATGAGGACGATCCTATCAGATAACAATAGAAGTTGGACAATATCTAATATTCATCAATAAAAAGCAATG
>CAZRXT010000163.1:2267-3571 GCA_964604035.1 uncultured Prolixibacteraceae bacterium
TTCTTTCCGGCTAACTGCAAATCAAGAACATGGATAAAGCCGTTATTACATCCAATTTTGAAGTAAGTTTTACCATCGGAATAAACTTTCCCGGGCTCAATAACCGCATCTGAAATTTCAACTTTGACCTCAAATATCTTAATCGAACTTTCACTTTCTGAATTTATTTCGAAGAATTTTGTCCACGATGAAGGATATGGGCTCAATCCTCTCACAAAATTCTTTATTGTGGCAGCATCTTTGGTCCAATCAATTAAGCAGTCATCTTTAAAAATCTTTGGGGCATGGCATGGCAAGTTTCCCCTCCTGATCAATTCATCCTGAGGAATCATTTCAACATTGCCACCAGCAAGAGCATCAACCGTTTTAAGTACTAATTCAGAACCAACATTCATCAATTTATCGTGCAGTACTTCAACATTGTCATTCGCACCAATAGCAACTTTCTCCTGAAAAATAATGTTCCCTGTATCAATTTCATGTAAAAGTTTGAATGTAGTAACGCCCGATTCTACATCTCCATTAATTATCGCCCAATTCAAAGGTGCAGCACCCCTGTATTTTGGTAATAGTGAAGCATGAAGGTTAAATGTTCCCAATCGAGGCATGTCCCAAACCTCAACAGGAAGCATACGAAAAGCAACAACAACCTGCAAATCAGCTTCAAGCGATTTAAGTTCTGAAAGGAAATCGGGATCTTTTAGTTTTTCGGGCTGAAAGACTTTCAATCCATTTTGAACAGCATACTGCTTTACGGCTGATTGACTAATTTTCTGTCCTCGTCCGGCAGGTTTATCTGGCACAGTTATTACGCCTACTACATTATAGCCATTCACAACTAATTGATTTAGACTGGATACTGCAAAATCGGGAGTACCCATAAACACAATTCGAAGATCTTTTCCTCTCATACCTATCAAATTTGCACCAAAGATAAAATCAAAAAGCGAAAGCAATTATTTTACACGCAAATTCGTATTGCCTTTTGAAGCTTTAGGCTGATATGGACAATTAAGGCACCCATTCCCGCAACACCAGCCACGTTCTCGCAAGTACTTTTCAGTCATAATCCGATACCCCTGCTTACTCATGTAGTAATCAACGCCTTCAATCAAGCCATCATTAAAACTTATATCGTCTAAAAAATATGTCATCAGAAAAATTATTTTTTTGTTTAAATCAAACAACAAACAAGAAATGAAAGGGTTCAAAGCTAATCGAAAAAGTAGCAACAACATATCTTTGAATCAGCACCTTTGAATATCTCTTCAATCTTTTTACATTCGCAAAAAAAGAGACAATGA
>CAZRXT010000163.1:3671-5684 GCA_964604035.1 uncultured Prolixibacteraceae bacterium
CGGAACAAAAGGGTTTTACCATCCTCGACAAATACCTGATGTTAGTAAACCCTTTCCCAATTTTTGAAAGGCATTTAACCATTTCGGACTTTAACCACACGCCACAACAAATTGAAAATAGGGTTGTTGACATGCTCGAAATGGCCAAAATGTTACCAACATTTTCATTGTTCTACAATGGGCCAATGTGCGGAGCCTCAGCCCCCGACCATTTCCATTTCCAAGCGGCAAAAAAGGGAATTATGCCTTTCGATTCAGAAATTATCAGCTTGTCTTCCGACAGAAAAGATAATATCACTGAAAAAGAAGACATTACAATTTACTCCATCAAAAATTACATGCGAAGTTGCATCGTTTTTGAATCGGGATGGAAAGAACCAATCGACTACTTTTTCGAACACCTGCTTAAAATTTTGCCATTCAATAAAGAATCGGGCGAACCGATGCTAAACTTAATGGCATCGTACGAGAACGAAAAATTCAGGCTAACAATATTCCCACGCAAAGCCCAGCGCCCATCGTGTTATTACAAAGAGGGCAATGATCGGATTTTGGTCAGTCCTGCCAGTGTTGAGCTTGGCGGAATTGTAGTCACACCTCGCGAAGAAGATTTTTTAAGGATATCGGAACAAGATCTAAAAACGATTTTCGACGAAGTTTCGATAGAAGAATCAGAAATTCAGAGAGTTAAAAAAGAAATTCAATCAATATAGAATAAAACCCGATGACAATACCTTCTGATGAACCAATTATTAAAGTTGGGATTTTGGCCGAACCAACCATCCAATTTGAATTAAAAGGTGATTTCCTGCTGAATTCAACAATTGTTCATGCCGGTGTGTATTCTGTTTCTATTGATGGCAATGTATTAAGCTGCACACCATCAACATCTAATTATTCTACTTCGAACAAATTAGAGCTAATTCCGCTGTTGCCAACTTCAACTTTTATTCTGAAAAAAGTAACAATTGGAATTGGATTTCACTGGGAAAAACAGGAAGATCAGGAGTTTGAAGGCGGATTAACCCTTCAAATTGAAGGAGATAAAATACGTGCAATTAACACTGTCGCGCTCGAAAGCTATCTCAAAAGTGTAATTTCGTCGGAAATGAGTGCCATGAACGATGCCAACCTTTTGAATGCCCATGCAATTGTTTCGCGAAGTTGGTTGCTTGCTCAAATTTTGAAGAAGAATACTCAGCAAGTATTGAACAGCCAAAATAAAAGCACAACTGTCGGCATTATAAAACAGTCAGAAGAAAGCTATTCTCAAACAAATGAAATAGTTAAGTGGTACGACCGCGAAGATCACGACACCTTCGATGTTTGCGCCGACGATCATTGCCAGCGATATCAGGGAATTACCAAAGTTATTTCGGCAAATGCGCAAAAGGCAATTGAAGCTACAAGTGGGAAAGTGCTGATGTTTGACAATGAAATTTGCGATGCCCGTTTCTCGAAATGTTGTGGGGGCATCAGCGAAGATTTTGAAAATGTGTGGCAACCCGTAAAAGTTCCTTATTTAGTAGCTATTCGCGACGTGGGCAACAGATTGACTGAAACTTCAAAAGGCAAGAATATAGACACTGAATCATTTATAACAACTTCGCCCGAAGCATTTTGCAACACCACCGATTCAACCGTTCTGAGTCAGGTTTTAATTGATTTCGACCGAAGTACGACAAACTTTTACCGTTGGACTGTTGAACACGATCAAAAAACAATTTCTGCTCTTATTGAAAAGAAATCAGGTATTGAATTTGGTGAAATAGCAGATATTGTTCCGCTTGAACGAGGAAATTCTGGGCGAATTATAAGGTTGAAAATAGTTGGAACTAAGAAGGAAACAATTGTTGGAAAGGAACTTGAAATAAGGAAGTGGCTTTCGGAAAGTCACTTATACAGTTCAGCTTTTATTGTAGAAAAAGAGTTTGAAAATAATTCTGCGGTTCCATCAAAATTCATTCTCCGAGGAGCAGGATGGGGACATGGCGTAGGTATGTGCCAGATTGG
>CAZRXT010000164.1:0-5679 GCA_964604035.1 uncultured Prolixibacteraceae bacterium
ACTTTCTTCCCTGTAAAATCTTTCTCTGTCATACCAAACACCTTAATAGCCTGCAAAAGTAATGTTTTTAAAATACTCGCAAATAGTTCATTTTTAGACCAAATTTTAAACAAGAAAAAAAGTCTGATCGGAATCAATTACTCATCAAAGAAAAAAACTCCGTTCAAAAGAGTTGAACGGAGCAGGAATCAAATATTAAATGAAAAGTGGGATTTCATCGCATAGCGGAGAATATAACCATTACTGTTTCACAATCTTAATTGACTTGTATTCTTTATTGTCAAAAACAACAATATATTGCCCATTCTCAAAACCAGACAAATTGACAATTGCCGAACCATCTTTTGATTTTGTTTGCAACCTCCGTTTCCCCATCAGATCAAATACTGAAATATCAATTGACTCGTCAGACGAAATTCCGCTAATATGAACCTTATCGGTTGATGGGTTAGGATAAGCTCTCAGAAAATATTGCATTTCATCAACAGAAGAGCATATAACATACAATGCATCTGACATATCTGACACACAACTAATTTCATTAGCAACTTTGACCCTATAACTCCCACTTGAAGTTATTACAAATGTAGAATCCATGGCTCCGTCTATTTCAAAACCGTCCTTATACCATTGATAGTTAAAAGCAGTTGAAGCTAACAAAGTATCTCCAAACTGCTGAATTACGGGAACCTCTGGTGCTGGATTTACAACAACGGTCAATGTGTCAAAATCGGAAGCAATTCCATCGTCGAAAACCTGTAAATAAAATTCAAGGTTAGTAACCGACGATACGTTAGGAGATATTAATGACAATTTAGGCATCGTGTCTTTAGGGATAGTCAGGAAATTACTGCTCCACTTGTAAGACAAGTTTGTGCTTTCAAAATCAGTGCTAATAGATGAATTACCATCCAAAGAAAGCATCGTTCCTGAACAAGCAGATTCAGGACCATTAGCAACAGCAACAGGTTTTAAAAGTTCATATTCTACAACCAGCTTGGGTCTAAACCTTGCATTTATATTATCACTTGAAGCATAGTCACTTCGTCTATAATATTCTTCAGTTTCTAACTTAAAAAGAAATCCATAATTTGGATACAGTCCATAAACATCACTTACCAGATTTGTGACATCAATATCGATTGAATTTTGGGTATCACTAGTTGTTTGGGGAATTATAATCTGATTTCTAGGAGTTGAAGCAGGTTGATTATTCCAAGTAACTGTCGATTCATCCCAAGGTTCGGTTATCCGCTGAATAAGAACAGCATTAGAACCAGAAAGAGCAGATTGAGTTTCGCCACTGTGATACAAAGAAAGTTTTGCGGAAGATATTACACAATTTTTAGGGATGGACGATAAATCAAATTCGATAAGAAACCTAGACATACCAGGATCTCCACCAAATGTCCAGGCATAGGTTGCCAATACTTGAATATTACCATAATTCGTATTGTTTCTGTCCCCATCCCAATATATGTTCGAAATCGACGCAATTGTAGCGTCTTTACCCGAAATATTATCCGGCTGTAAAACAAGCGTTTTCTGTGCATTGCCCAAGATACTAACAGCAATTAAGGCAATAAATAAAATCTCTTTTTCTATCCTTCCAAAATTATCTTTTAAAGGTTGGGGCGAACTCGCATTACTTTGTTCATGCTTGCTTGTGTTTCGTGAAAAAAATGGTCTTTTCATAGTGTGATCATTAAATTTAAAATCTATTTCAAATAATTAATTTCCAATTTTGGGCGAAGCACTTCATTCGGGTGATTCATCGAGGCAAAGCATACCCTACGATAATAGGTTTCGTTTTCAAGCATAATCATCAACCCATAATTTTCTTCTGGAGAGTCGACCATTCCCTGTACGAATGAAGTTATATCAATGTTTTCGTAATTCTGATTTGGGACTTTGCTTGTAGGCAAAACAACCTTTTCTTCGGCAGTAAAACTTGGCTGATTATTCCATGTAATTGATCCGCTATTCCATGGCGATGCCACTTTGTAAATACCAAAAGTATTTGAACCACTATACGTTGATTGTTCATTGACCGAAATTCCATCATCAGGATTATAGAGCGAAAGAAAGGCTTTTGTAATTGTGCAACCTTTAGGAACAACACTAAGATCAAATTGCAAATACGATCTGAAAACCGTTAACCGCAAATCATTGGTCCAGGCACTTGCATACAGGAAACTTGATTGTCCAATATTCTTGTCAGGATCTCGCAATTCAACCAAAGCCTCTTGATATCCGCCCGAAGCGTCATTAATAATCAAAGAGAAAGGATCAAGACCATCTCTTACTTTAACCAATATATTGGCAAAAACGCCGTATAACAATGAGTCAGTATTATGCCCAATCATTACTTCCAACGGGATTTCAGAATTTTTTTCAAAGTCAATTAGAGAAGAATCCTTCAGAATAAGAAATCCATCAGAAATCCCCAACTCGAAAGCTTCGCTATATTCGGTTGAAACCAAATGATAAGTCAACTCTAAATTGGCTAGATTTTCCGGCACAATTTGCCCCACAATTGTTCCTTCCGCACAATTCTCTTCCAAAAAGAACACTTGATCATCAACAATCACAGGTGTTTCAATTCTGGTTGAATAAGATTGGCATCCATAAATCGTTATGGATAAAAAAACCAAGATATATAACCGAATCAGAAAATTCACAGGTCTAAGTTTAATCGTTTTCGTAATCTAATGACTGAGCTTTTTAAAATGGTTCCCGATTTTTTTAAAAAATAATCGAGGAGTATTAATAAGAATAAGAAAAACCAGTACGCAAGCCAATTGTGTTAATTCCAAAAGTTAAATCGGGGCTATCTATAACATTCTTTATCCCCCAGCCAAAATAAGGTTCAATTGTGAACGAAAGGTGCTTTCGGATTGTCAAGTTAATAAACACACCACCCGACAGCGAAAGAATAGAGCGGTTAAAGTCGTTAGTTAGAAGAAAGCTGGCTGGTTTTAGAAGAGAATATTTTGTCAAGTAATCTGCAGATAAAAGGTACTGATAATTTGCTTCCAGCGAAAACCCAACCAGTTTATTAAATAGTTTTGGAGTATAGCTTAATGCCAAAGGGATTTTCAGATAGTAAAGATTGTTATCGTGCGAAAGAGGAAATGGATCGCCTACAGCCACGGTTGTTATTTGCTCTGATCCATCCTGATTTTGAAGGATTACATTGCGAGTCTCATATTCCGAATATGAAAAGAACTCGGAATAACGTTGAAAAAAGATGCCAGTATTCAGTAACCACTTATCAACCTTTACGCCTTGCGAAAATCCGACATCAAAACCTGGACGCACATTCCTTCCCTCTTCAAAAAATGATTGCCTATCGGATAGCTTTCCAAATGAAAGAACAGGATAATAACTGGAATAGCTTAACTCAGAAAAAAATTCAAAAAGAACATAGTCGTAATCGTATTCAACAACTTCTACCTGTCGATTAACAACAACTGGATTCGGCTTAACTTGTGAAAAGCATAGCTCCGAACTGAAAAAAAGAAGAAAGAGCAGGATTCGAAATTTCTGCATTTTAAATATTTAGAAGAAAGGTTGTTAACCACAAAAATAAATAATTCAGAACTAAATCAAAATGTACATCTACTTACGCTTGAACATAACACCCTTTTTCTTAATACGAACGGTATCAATATTAATTATCGTATCGGGTTGTGTATTTATGGTTTTCGGGTCAATACACTCAACTTTGTCAGATGAAACATTAATGGTGTTTGCGTTAACACTGTCGATAACTTTAACTGGCATCACAACAGATTCATTCCTTTCATCATTTAAACTGTTGACTTCATATTTTGACTGAGGAGTTTGTGCCATTCTCTGGTCAGAACATTTTCGAACTGTGTTCTTATTTTCTTGCAACGATTCCATAATGAAATTAGAATCGCATTTAGCAGGAATAACTTCATCGTTTTGCAACGTATCAACAATAACGACAGGAGATGAAGGGGCAATTGTAACTTCTTTATCATTTTTTAAGAAGCCCGGCAAAACAAATGATCCCACAACTGCAACACTAGCAACTACAGCGAGATAATAAACGTTGAAACTAGCAGGAGTGAAACGCAAAAAATTCTTCCTCCTGATTACTTTTTGGAGTTGTAACCAGTTACCACCAGAAGGAGGAACAGGAGCACTTGCCCCCGAAAACTTTTGGTGAAACAAATCGTCAATGTACTTATCTTGTTCGTCCATCGTTAATTTTTTGAAGTGCCAACCTACCCAATTTCTGTTTCAACAACCCTCTTGCCCTCAGCAGTCGTGTTTTTGACGTTGATTCGCTAATCGCCAACATTTTTGCAATTTCTTTATGTTTAAAATCATCGATACTATAGAGCTGAAAAACAATTCTAAAATGTTCGGGAATCAATTCCAATACTTCCAACATCTCTTCCTGCGAAAAATCTACTTTTCTAATTATGCTGTAATCAATATCCGAAATATCACACTCTAAATCGGAATTAAACGCATTGTCTGGTTGCTCGTCGATCTCAGCGAAAAACTGAGAGTCACTAAATTCATTAACATAATCAATCATCCCCTTTTTATTCAAATTCAAATAATCGATAGAGGTGTTGATGAATATCCTTTTTGCCCATCCCATAAAAGATTGCGGGCTTTTCAACTTCCCAATATTTTTATAAATTTTTAAGAATCCCTCTTGAAAAACATCTTCAGACTCCGATTCTTTTTTCACATATCGCCTGCAAACCATCCTCATTGAGGGTGAAATATATTCATACAACAGATAAAAAGAGCGTTCGTGCCCCTTCTTCAATTTGTTGATAAATTTTTCATCGATAATGATATCCTTGTCCATAAGACGAAAAAAATGAAAATAGTTCCTGATTAATTGAGAACATTTGGAATCCCAAAGTAAATATTATTTAGAGTGATACAAAACCATATTTACAGGTCTTTAAATTATCATTCATATAACTCTTCACTTGAATATTAAAAATTATTGTAATGAGTTCATTTTTAGGCAATGTGTGTTTTTGTAGGGTAGAAATAGAAAAAAATTCATTTACTTTTATGCTTTCGTGCGTACTTTTGCACGATAATTGCAAAAGGTGAATCTGTTTTGAATAAAATGCTTGTAGCCGGAAAAATTTCATTAAAATTTTGATTTCGCAAAACATTTTTCAATTCAAAACGTATATAATGGGTTGTATTAGATTAAAAGAGAACAAAAATTAATTATAAAAATAACAGACAATTAAAATTAGTATTATGAGAAAGACAATCAATTTTTTTACAATCATTGCAATAGTTGCAACGGGTTTATTTACAGGATGTGATGGAGCTGTTGTTGACGAAAACCCTCCAACAATTTCGGTTACACCTTCGGCCGACACAACTGATGTGTTCATTGGCGATTCAATTGACTTTACACTTTCGTTGGGTTCAGGAGACGGCCTAGTTTCATTGAAAACATTACAATCAGGTGCTGGTGTTGAAATCATCAATGGCGATGTGACTTTCGCTGGAGAATCGAGCCAAGCAGCAACTGTAACAGTTAAAGTAACCAGCGATGCAGCCGATAGTGCAATTATTACACTTTCATTCACTGTTGCCGATGGTATTGGCCAAGCTTCTGAGACAAGATCAATACGTGCCATTAAGAAAGCAACAGCACTT
>CAZRXT010000165.1:0-5653 GCA_964604035.1 uncultured Prolixibacteraceae bacterium
AACCAATTAACTGTTATTTTCCCGGAGCAGCCCATTCAACCGATAACATTGTGGTGTGGATTCCTTCCGAAAAAATATTATTCCCGGGTTGTATGGTAAAAACCATGGGTTCAACAAATTTGGGGAATACGGCCGATGGCGACGTGAAAGCTTATCCCGCAACAATTGATTACCTGATGGCAAAATTCCCTGATGCAAAAATTGTGATACCCGGTCATGGGCAATTGGGGGGAATTGAATTAATTAAACACACCAAAAAATTATCGGAAAATAAATAGGAACGTTGAATTCAACGTCTCTACATCTATATTTCTACAGAAAAAAAAGTTGCAACCCCCGATATTTACAATATCTTTGTTCTGTGCAACTAAAAATTATTCTTATGTTCCTGTTCGACGCCAAACTGTATTGATATTCCCAATTGGTTTAGCTTCTCCGACACTAAAGTTCAAATTCAATAACTTAACACAATTATTTACGTATGAAAAAAGCAATTTTTACCCTCGCTGCATTTATTTTTGCGGCAACAGTTTTTACTGGCTGTAATAAAGACGAAGATGAAGGTAGCGCTGTTACAATTAATGCCACTGTTGACGATGGAGCCTCTTACAACTCGTCAATTGATGAAGTTAAAGCGGTTATTTCACATGGCGATACTGTAATATTTGTTGTTGCCAGTGGCAGCTACACAAATGGTGGTTTTTCGCTCACTCTGCCTAAATCTATTGATGGTAAACATCTTGAGCCAATGGATACCGATATACCAGAGGGTGTTACAACAAGCAATTTGCAAGTTAAAGGTTGCGGTGTTAATTTCTACGGTTACAAATCGGGCGAAGTTGTTGGAATGTTTCAAAATGGCAAAAACGATGATGTTACATATACTGCCGCCGAAAGCTATATTTTTGTCGATGGCAATACTTCTATTAGTGGTAGCAGTTCCGAAACTTCAGACTTGATGGGCATGCCTATTACAATTAAAACCAGCTATAATCTTACATTGAAAAAAGGTTGGAATTTGGTCTATTTTAATATGACCCCTGTTCTTTCTGAAACAGAGATTTCTATGACAATGGATATTTCGAACACTCCGATTACTGGCTTAAAATGGTATTATACCGAAAGTTACTTTTCCGATTTATCGGTTCAGAAGAAAATGGTTGAATTAAGCAAATTAAAAATGCAGATGTTGTTTTAATCTGATAATCTTGCACCTGCGCAATTGTATAGCGTAGGTTTCAAAATATTATAAATAAACCCGGCGAGACTTTTAAAACCTCGTCGGGTTTATTCGTTTTTAATAAAGAATATAATTTATTTCTCTTTGCTGAACTCTCATTGGTTGTTTGACCACAAGAACAACTTTTTTTCCAACTATTCGACAAAGTAAGAATTTAGCAGTTAAAGGTCTTTTCATGCTTGTTTACCCAGTTGTTAACAGTGGTTTGCTGATCTGTTTTTCGTATTGCCGAAATCTCATTTATGCCTGTTTTTAATCTTCAAAAAATATAGTTAGAACGAATTCCCAACTGCCAATTATGCAAAATTGTAGTAAAATAGAAGAGAATACCTTAATTTTGATAGTCACATAAAATGAATAATTATGAAAATAGGATTAGTAGGATTTGGAAAAACAGGTAAAGCAGTCGCCAATGTAATACTACAGAATAAAGATTTTTGCCTGGAATGGGTTTTTAGGCAAAGTACTCTGTTGGAAAGTAGAAGTGTTGCTGAATTTTTAGGAGTAGAATCAGACGAATCAGGATTGATATATTCAAGTTCGAAAATTAAGATGGCCGAACTTCTCGATAAACACCCGGTAGATATTATTATTGATTTTTCTTCTGAAACAGGTATTTATACTTATGCCGATATAGCCGGAGAACGCAAAATAAAAATCATTTCAGCGGTTTCGCACTATGGTGTTCCAGAACAACAATTGCTGAAAAAAGTATCATCAAATACTGTTGTTTTTTGGAGTCCCAATATTACTTTAGGTGTTAATTATCTGCTTTTTGCAGCTAAATTCCTTAAAAAGATTGCTCCTTGGGTTGATATTGAAATTATTGAAGAACATTTTAAAGGAAAAGAAGGTGTTTCGGGAACTGCCATAAAAATTGCAGAAGCATTAGACTTAGAAAAATCGGATATAAATTCGGTTAGAGCAGGTGGAATTGTTGGCAAACACGAAGTAATTTTTGGTTTCCCTTTTCAAACAGTGCGACTTATCCACGAATCTATTTCGAGAGAAGCTTTTGGTAATGGAGTTCTTTTTGTTGCGGAAAACTTGGCAAACAAAGAAAATGGCTTATACAACTTTGAAGATATTTTGTTGCCTTATTTCGCTAGTAAATAAAAGCAGACAATAAGCCCACATATTTTCAACCTGCTTTTTAAGGTCGTTTTTTTGTCTACTGGATAAAATAAAACAATGCGTTGACATTGGGCTAAAACAACGTGTAACTACCAAATTAATCAAAGTAATTAGTGTAAAAAGATATTTTAAGTGTCTATTAACTTTATAATGGCTTTAGATCTTGAATCCGAATTGAATCAAAATAAAAAATGATGGACAACAAAAAATTTGACAGCTTAAACGGCCTTGAAAAACTAAAAATTGAAATTCAGGTAAAAGCTAAAAATGGCATTGATTTCATATTGGCTGCTACTATTATCTGGTTTGGGATATTCCTAATTTGGAAGTTTTCCAATTACTCCTTGTACAATAAAAGTATGTTTACTTTTATTTTGGTTTCATTGTTAACACCTTCAGCATTATTGCTTTCAAAAGTTTTCAAAACAAATTGGAAAATTAAAGATAACGCATTACAACCTCTGGGACTTTGGTTAAACTTTGCTCAATTAATCTATTTCCCATTCTTGTTCTTCATCCTGATAAAGTATCCCAACTATTTTTTGATGACTTACGCTATCATTACCGGAGCTCATCTGTTTCCATTTACCTGGTTTTATAACGAAATAGGATATGCTGTGGCTTCTGTAATTATTTCTGTTGGATCGATGATAATAGCTCTTTCAGTTCAACCCGACAACTTTTTTTATATCCCAATTTTTACCGCTTTGGCATTGCTTATTCTCGGAATTAAAATTTCAATGCGGAACAAAAAGATGCAAAAAGAATGGAACTGTGATATAATGTAAATAAAACACTTGAGTAATAAGAACTATTTATTGTCATATAGATTGTTGAGTCAATGCGCTGCCATTCTGAACTTAATGCAAATAATAAATAGTCAATAATAAATTATAAATTACTTAACACCATGCCATTAGTAAAAGTTGAAATAGAAAAAGGCCATAATAGAGACTTCCTGATTTCGTTAATTGAGTCGACAATGGATTGTGTACAGAAGATTCTGAAGCTTCCATCGGATGACCGAAATATAAGATTGACAGAATATGACAAAGGATTATTCCTGATGAAGCCGCCATATCGATTAATAATTGAAATTAGTATGTTTTCGGGGCGAACATTAGATACCAAGAGAGAACTTTACCTGCTGATTGTTAATACACTCCAAAATAAACTTGGAATAGACAAAAGTGAAGTCTTCATATTTATAAACGAACAGCCAAAAGATAATTGGGGAATAAGAGGAGGGACTCCAGCAAGCGAAATTGATTTGGGCTTTAAAGTTGAAATTTAGTTTATTCAAATACTTATACGCATGACAAAAAAAATAGCAGTATTTCTTTTTGATGGATTTTCCGATTGGGAAATTTCTTATCTCGCTCCTGAAATAAATAAGAACCAGCAATTTGAGTTGGTTTATTTTTCAAAAAATGGCGACCGAATTTCCTCTATGGGTGGATTGCAAATTACACCTTCAATGTCGCTCAATGATTTGAAAATTGAAGATATTGAAATGTTGATTCTTCCGGGTGGTACTGCCTGGGAAAAAGGCGAGAATTTTGAAGTAGAGGAATTAACGAGGGCTTTATTTGAAAAAGGTAAAACAATTGCTGCAATTTGTGCCGCAACTACTTTTTTTGCACAGTTAGGATTATTGAACAATTTGAAACATACCAGCAACGATTTGAATTATTTAAAAAGTATTGCCACAAAATATTCAGGCGAAGAAAATTATCAAAATGCATCGGCAGTAACACACCGAAATGTAATCACAGCAAACGGAATTTCGCCAATTGAGTTTGCTCAAGAAATTTTCAAGAAAATTGGATTATATAGCGACGATCATATCGAAAAATGGTATCAGCTATTTAAGAATGGAATTTGGAGTGAATAAACACATAACCATTGTTTGCCAATATTGTAATTTATTAACCTGAGTTCGACTTTTTTTTGAACTTTAAAAATAAAATCGAGCTTAGGTTATTAATTCGTAGTGGGAGGGTACAATATGAACTTAGAAGATCTCGGATATAATGGTACCCTAGAAGAGTTTAGGGTTAAAAACAATCTCGAAACGTTGGAGGTTGGAAGGGTTATTTCGGAACACAAAGAACGGTACATTGTAAAAACTGAAAAGGGCGAATTTGAGGCCGAAATAACAGGCAATTTGCGATTTTCGGCTTTAAGTCGCGAAGATTTCCCAGCTGTTGGCGATTGGGTTGCATTAACAATTTATGATCCCGATTTTTCAATAATACATAAAATATTGCCCCGCTTTTCAATTATTTCGAGGCAAGCTGTAGGCCAGTTTGGAGCAATACAAATTATAGCCACAAATATCGATTATGCTTTGTTGGTGCAAGCTGCCGACCGCGATTTTAATATCAACAGACTAGAACGATACCTGACCATTTGTAACTCATCAAAGGTTAGCCCTATTATAGTTCTGAATAAAGTTGATTTAATTGATGAACATCGAATTGCCGATATTATGGGGCAGATTAATGCCAGAATCAAAAACGTTCAGGTTATTGCAATTAGTAACGAATCGCACCAAGGGTACGACAAGCTAACTGCAATTATCGAAAAAGGTAAAACTTATTGCATGTTGGGTTCGTCGGGCGTTGGAAAATCTACATTGTTGAACAACCTTTCGGGCAAAGCACTAATGCGAACCGATACTATTAGCCTCAGTACCAATAAAGGAAAGCATGTTACTAGTCACCGCGAATTGATTGTTCTTGAAAGCGGTGGAATATTAATTGATAATCCGGGAATGAGGGAAGTGGGTATTACCGACTCGGACGGCGGAATAGAAAAAACTTTCGATTCAATTGTAAGTCTGTCTCAGCAATGCAAGTTCAAAGATTGCACCCATACAACTGAAGTTGGGTGTTCGGTTATTGATGCTGTTGAAAGTGGCGAAATTGACAAAGAATCTTACCAAAACTATTTGAAAATGGAAAGAGAGAAAGCCCATTTTGAATCGACAATTGAAGAAAAACGAAAAAAAGACAAGGATTTTGGCAAAATTCTAAAGAACTATAAGAAAGACATAAAAAAGTTGAATCAATAGATGTGTAGTAGAGACGTCTAAATACTGATATATTACATTGTTCTTATTGCATCCAGCTGATTTCCGTTGCAATAAATAATTGCCCAAAGCTACACGCATCTGATAAAACAATTGCGCAGCAGCATTGAAGCAGCGAAGAAATTATTTTGTAAATTTAGGTTGTAAATCTAAAACAATGAACAGGCTACAAAACAAACTCTCGT
>CAZRXT010000166.1:0-1814 GCA_964604035.1 uncultured Prolixibacteraceae bacterium
ACGGTAAGCAATCCGGCCACTTTCAAAATAATATCTTTTGGGGCAGCCCAACCGTTGAGCTTTCCGGTGAGCTTTATCCCGATTAGTTTTGGCATTTTCAGTTCCCACGCCATACCGGCCATTACGTCAACAGCGTCTGCTCCTCCAACACCAATGGCAATCATTCCAAGGCCTCCGGCATTTACGGTGTGCGAGTCGGTCCCTATCATCATTCCGCCCGGGAAAGCATAGTTTTCAAGAACTACTTGATGGATAATCCCGGCACCAGGCTTCCAGAAACCTATGCCGTATTTGTTCGACACCGATTCGAGGAAGTTATACACTTCGTTGTTTTTATTGAGTGCTTCCTGTAGATCCTTATCTGCACCAATGTGTGCTTGAATCAGGTGGTCGGCATGAACAGTTGAAGGCACGGCAGCTTTGGCTTTTCCTGCCTGCATAAACTGGAGCAGAGCCATTTGAGCCGTTGCATCCTGCATGGCCACACGGTCGGGAGCAAAATCGACATAGTCGGAACCACGCTTGAAATCTTTCAGGTTAGCCTGATCGAACAAGTGGGAATACAATATTTTTTCGGTAAGTGTAAGCGACTTTCCTAATGAAAAACGAGCACGATCAACTTTCGTTTTAAACTCTGAATATACTTTTTCAATTAAATCAATATCAAATGTCATAATTCTAAGTTTGAATTTCGTCTATCTAAATGCGCAAGACTGATTTTTAAACAATATTCGAAAATAAAGGTTCACATTTTCGTATTACCTGAATACTTAATTGTTCGAAAATAAAACATTATAGCCCCCCTCCAATCCTTCTTGCATTAAATCTTAATAATAATATCAACTTCACAGAAAAAAAGGAGATCTTCAGAACAGCGAAAAACAGTACTAATTATTATACGGCGAAAAAAATTATACCAATCAAAACTGGTTTCTATAAAAAAACTTATTAACTTGAGATAAAATCAATTTGAAAAGAAAATGAAAAAAATTGGTCTATTAATCATCATCGTAATGACATTCTTTCTAGCTGATGCTCAGGTCAGAAACGGATGGAAGTCAATTTACGACACATCGGGAAGGTTGGTCAGAATGAATTTTTTTGTGAATGGAGTAAATGTAATTGATTCAAACTACTACTATCAATATTTCACTGATAATGTTATAAAAGGAATAATTAAAGGAGACATGAGAGCTACCGAGGGTTGCTATAATGGCACCATGTATCTTTTTAACGAAGCAGGAAACCTAACTTCGTTCAACATTAAAAGAGAAGGCAGTGTTATTTTTAATACTACATGCGACGACAACAACGTATGCTCTTCTTCGTGGGTCGATCAGTTTGAAGCAGACACAAAATGTTGGAAATATGATAGTGCTTCATTTTCGGGCAGTGAAATGATAATACACAATTCAAAGGAAATTGGATTAGCAATATATGATCCGCCAGTACCTATAGACATTCACAATCAATTTGTTTTCCAAGTGCACTTCCCTAAAAACAACAATGCAAAGCAGGGAGTAATACTAGGCTGGAAAGATTCTCTAAACTATTATCTGATAGAAGTTTCTGACAAAGATTTTTTTTCAATTCTCTATTATGAAAATGGACGATATACCCCAATAACAGACACAAGAAAGCCATTTGAGAAGAAAAATGACGAACTGACCGAAATAAAAATATACAGTAATGGTAAAAGTTTGATTTTTGAAATAAACCAGAAGACAGAGGCAATTATTCCTCTCCCAAACTTTAAAGGCGAACAAATTGGACTTGTTACAAGATCGAAAGGTGATGCACATTTTAGCGATGTG
>CAZRXT010000166.1:1914-5590 GCA_964604035.1 uncultured Prolixibacteraceae bacterium
AAAGACTACAAGCCATTGAGCGAATCGAATGCTTTTTCAATTGGTTTTCCAAATGCTACAAGTGGCATTTATATTGAACCAGAAGCTTTTAACGGGAAAGTATTACCTAACTCATCAACAATACAAAAAGAAAAACTTATAGAAATGCCTTTCAGGAATGGAATGGTTGGAGCCCCCGTTTTCGATAACGACGCAAACCTTATTGGAATAGTATCAAGTAAAGGGGTGGAATTACGATATTCGGAAATTGTTGATTTCCAAAGAAATGCCAGATTAATAAAAACTGACATGAAGCAATTTGACAATTCTTACGATTCGCCATTGAAAAACTTCTCGAAAAAAGATAAAATCACGGCACTATCAAACATTGTTGTCATTGTTGAATCCAGTATTTTCAATCTTGACGGAAATTCTGCCCAAATTAAAGACGGAGAAACATCTGAAGAAGAATTCATTGACAATGAACAAATTGAAGAAGAGAATTAAATCTCGCTCTCCTTCAATTTTTCAGCATTTTCTTCTATTTGAAGTTTGTCAATAATATCTTGAATGTCGCCATCAACAATAGCAGGCAAATTATAGAGTGTCAAACCAATACGATGATCAGTTACACGACCTTGAGGCCAGTTGTATGTACGAATCTTAGCAGAACGGTCGCCAGTTGAAACCATCGTCTTACGTTTTGAAGCAATCTCATCGATATATTTCTGATACTCCATGTTATAAATACGTGTACGCAATTCGCCCATTGCCTTAGCAAGGTTCTTTATCTGCGATTTTTCATCTTGACAAGTAACCACAATTCCGGTAGGGATATGCGTTAAACGAATAGCAGAATAAGTAGTATTAACACTCTGTCCACCAGGACCAGAAGAGCAATAAGTATCTTTTCTGATGTCTTGTTCTCTTACATCAATATCGAACTCTTCGGCCTCGGGCAAAACAGCTACAGAAGCTGCTGAAGTATGAACTCTACCTTGAGTTTCGGTTTGAGGTACACGTTGCACACGATGAACCCCTGACTCATATTTCAATACACCATAAACACCATCGCCTGAGACTTTTGCAACAATTTCCTTAAAACCACCCGAAGTACCTTCGCTCGTATTTGTGACCTCAAGTTTCCACCCCTTTTTTTCGCAAAACTTGGAGTACATACGGAAAAGGTCTCCTGCAAAAATACTGGCTTCGTCGCCACCAGTACCTGCACGAATTTCAAGAATCGCATTTTTTCCATCTTCGGGGTCGGCAGGAATCAATAACAGCTTAATTTCCTGCTCCTTTGGATCCACTTGAATTTCAAGGGCATCGAGCTCTTCTTTGGCCATTGCACGCATCTCTTCATCCGATTCGGAAGCGAGCATCTCCCGTGTCGATTTTATATTGTCGATAATATTTTTGTATTCGGTAAAGCTTTTCACCAAATCGTCGAGCCTTTTGTACTCCTGATTCAGTTTTACATACCGCTTCATATCGCTAGTAGCGTTTGGGTCGGTTATCTGTTGTCCGACTTCTTCAAATCGGTATCTGATGTTCTCAAATTTTTCGAGTATACTATTGTCTGCCATATAGTTGTAATTGCTTTTCTTAAGATTTATGAATCATTCTAATTGCGAGCCCAAAGAATTTGGGTTCAAACTCTGGAATAAATACAGGAGTAGCTAATATTCAAAAGTGCCAAATTGTGAGCTGATAGTAAGCTTCTTACCACTGCAAGCCTCAACTCGACCAACAATCTGAGCGTCAATATCGAAAGATTTAGAAATTTCAATAACCCTCGCCGCATGTTCGGGTTTGATATAAATTTCGAGCCGATGCCCCATATTGAAGACTTTGTACATCTCTTTCCAATCGGTTTTCGATTCCTTCTGAATAATTTCAAAAAGCGGAGGAACAGGAAACATGTTGTCTTTGATAACATGAACATTATCAACAAAGTGTAGAACCTTGGTTTGAGCACCTCCGGAACAATGAATAATACCACTGATTTTGCTTCGAAGTTCGTCAAGGATTTTCTTCACAACGGGAGCATAAGTACGGGTTGGTGAAAGAACCAGCTTTCCAGCATCAACACCAAGATTTTCAATCTCCTGAGTGAGTTTATAGCTTCCAGAGTAAACAAGTTCAGAAGGCACTTCAGAATCAAAACTTTCGGGGTATTTTGAAGCAAGGTAATTTGCAAACACATCGTGACGAGCTGAAGTCAGTCCGTTGCTACCCATACCGCCGTTATAAGACTTTTCATAAGTTGCTCTACCCGAAGAAGATAAACCAACAATAACATCGCCAGCAGAAATTCTATCTGCACTAATTACATCGGAACGTTTCATGCGGCAGGTTACAGTAGAATCGACAATTATTGTACGAACCAAGTCGCCCACATCAGCCGTTTCGCCGCCAGTAGGAATAATAGTAACTCCCATTTTAGACAGCTCATTGCAAAGCTCTTCGGTTCCATTTATAATAGCGGCAATTACTTCGCCCGGAATTTTGTTTTTATTTCGGCCAATTGTCGACGAAAGCAGTATATTTTCAGTGGCGCCAATACAAAGTAAATCGTCGATATTCATGATAAGCGCATCCTGAGAGATGCCTTTCCACACCGACATGTCGCCAGTTTCTTTCCAGTACATGTAAGCCAAAGACGATTTTGTGCCAGCGCCGTCGGCGTGCATTATATTACAATATTCGGAATCGCCACCCAAATAATCGGGTACAATTTTGCAGAAAGCCTTTGGATAAAGACCTTTATCAATGTTTTTTATAGCGTTATGTACATCTTCTTTTGAAGCCGAAACCCCACGCTGGTCATATCTGCCTAAACCGCTCATTTTTTTTCTGAAAAAATAATTTGCCTGCAAAGGTAATATTTTTTAGGAATCCCGATTAATGTGCCTAGTTCTGGCTCTACTGAATTAATATGCAGTTCAAAATGAAATTCAACAATAAAGAAATTCAAAAGATTGCTGGCTAATGAAACTTATGAACATAGAAAAAGTTGATGTCGTTGCAACCGCAAAAGACATCAACTTTGAAAACAAATATTATTTAGTCCTTCAATACTTCTTATTTTTTAGAAACTTCTGGAGAATCTTATCGACGTTCATTGCGCACTTTCTGCTCCATCTCTTGAAGCTGAACAAACTGATCTGCGGTCAAAACTGCTTTAAATTCAGCAGCCATTTGAGTTCTCAACTCATTCATTTTCGACCTCATCGCTTCGCGGTCACCTTTGATAGATTCTAAAGCCTCTGTAATCTTTTTCATATATTTTAGGTTGATTGCCGAAACTTCTTGCGTCTGTTTATCCGACAATTTCAACTCATCAACCATTGTCTGAGTTTGCATTTTTGCCATTTCCTCAGCTGAAGGACGATTTCCTTGGGGCTGTGGCTGAGCAAATAAACTCAAAGCAAAAAACAAGGATACCACTAATAAACTAATCTTCATCTTCTTCCTTTTTTATGTTCCCTCCATTTAGTAAAGAACAGATTTTATGACCACGAATATCGTTTATATCTGATTCGTTTTGAAATGAATTAGGTTAAAAGATGTTATCAACATCGAAGTAATTTTAACTGAAAAGGATGTTATCTACAGAAGAGACAACATCCTTTTCAACTATTTCAAATATAGGTTAACTCTTATATGACAACCACTTGAACAATTCTTTCCA
>CAZRXT010000167.1:0-5588 GCA_964604035.1 uncultured Prolixibacteraceae bacterium
TAGTTCCCGTCACAGGTTACGAACTTTTTTTCTTTTGCCATTACTTTCAATTTTTTTAAAAATTGTTGATATTCTTTATTTTATATATTCTTTTCTAGTTTAATATCGCTCTTTTTTTAATATAGAAAACCAAACAACCAGAGAGGTATTTTTCGTTCTTCACCAATTTCAATTCGGTCGGCTGCAATATAACCAATTGAATTTGAAGGTTCGGCATGTTTGCCTCCGATGTTGAAATGGAATGAATCGTTCACCTTGAAATCGTAACCTTCGGTTGAGTTTACTTTATTCTTATAACTCACCTGATCGTAAAAAAATGTCTGTCGGTTTGTTGCATTGTCGCTATTGTCGGGTGCAACAGTATTGAGGATGTTTGTATTCTGTAAGTAAACCTTTGTTGGCTTTTTGGCAAGTTCTTCATCTCCGTTTGAATACAAGAGATTGATTAGTCGAGCATTCTTTAGGTAACGTAAATAGTTCATAACTGTTGCCCTTGATGTCTCAATTTCAGAACTTAACTTGCTTACATTGGGCGAAAAAGGTGCTTCTTTCGCAATAATGTACAGCAGTTTGCGCAATTTTGGTAAATACTTTAAATCTATTTGATTTAGGTAAGTTACGTCAATTTCTAGTGCAAGGTTGATGTGTTTCAGTAAATCGTCGGAAAAATATGATTTGCGGTCGAGAAAGTAGGGGTAATATCCATGGTGAAGATAGTCGCTGAAATAGGCTAAAGGCTTTACTTTTTGAGTTATTTCTGTCGCAATTTCGATATGGTTATTGATGATTTCGTCGAAAGTGTAGTGATTAAAATTCTCCTGGGTTATGTAATTCAAGTATTCGCGGAACGACAATCCAGTTAAATGATAGACTTTTACAATGTCTCGAAGGAATTCGTTGCCATCAAAAATTCTCAATACTGGTGATGCTGAAAAAATGATCTTCAGCTCAGGCAGTTTCTCATGGCACTCTTTGAGTTCAATTGCCCAGTCGGAATATTTGTGTATCTGATCTATTACCAGTATTTTACCTCCTCGTTTGTAGAATTCGTCGGCAAATCCTGCAATCTTTCTTCCGGTAAAGTAAAAGCTGTTAAGATTTATATAAAGAGACTCTTTGATGTCTGGGAAATTTTCACGCAATACGTCGATCAAAAAAGAAGTTTTACCTACACCCCTAAAGCCTTTAATGCAAATTATGCGGTTGTTCCAGTCGATCTCATCGATAAGTTCCCTTCTTACAACACTTTGGGTGCTGTTGAGAAGGTTGATGTATGCATCTTTAAAAATATCCATGAAAGAAATTTTTGTAATGCAAATCTATTAAAAAATCTAATATTTTGCAATCTGGAGATGACAAAAATATATCCCAAATGCAACTTCTAATTTGTAAAAAGAGGAGAATATCTCGTTTGTGTCGATTTTTTCTATAGCCATTTATTTCCTGGATAGCTTTTTTCTGAGTGTAAAATTTTCTATTAAATAATATTTGACCATATTTGGAATAACTAATCTCAATTATTTTGATCTGTTTCTATTCTAATTGTAATATTAACCTGATTATTAATGGATAGACGCAATTTTATTTTAGGTGTAGAGATAATTCTATTCCTATTCGTTTCTTTTTTTTCTGCTGAATATTTGAATGCACAAAATACAACCATTCGTATTAACGAAATTATGGTTGTTAATGAGTCGTCTTTAGTCGATAAGTATGGCGAATATTCCGATTGGATTGAACTTTATAATCCGACACAAACTGCTGTAAACCTTCTTGGTTGGACTCTAACCGACGAACAGGGTGTGCCCGATAAATGGATCTTCCCCGATGTTACTATCGAAAAGAATGGTTATTTGGTTGTTTTTGCATCGGGCAAGAATCAGAAATCAAAAGGAAGTGAGTTGCATACCAATTTTAAATTAAGCAGCGATGGTGAATATCTTGCGTTGCTTAATAAAGATGAAGATGTTGTCACTGAATTTTCACCTTCTTTTCCTGAACAAAGTGCTGATATTTCGTGGAGTTACTTTGATGTAGACGGTTATTCTTTTTCTATCTCAACTCCGGGAAAAGGGAATCAGAAACTTGTTGAAACAGTCTCTTCAACCCCTGAATTCAACAAAAAGCATGGTTTTTACGAAAAACCTTTTAGTTTGACGATAACTGCTGATCATGGTGCGCAAATTTATTATACAACCAATGGCAGTGCCCCGTCGAAGAGCAACGGAAAACTTTATTCGTCAGCTTTAAAAATTTCAACAACAACCATTGTCAGGGCTGTTGCCTATTCAACTGGAAAAGATCCAAGCAGTGTAGCTACTCAAACGTTTCTTTTTTTAAACGATGTGATTCATCAACCCAATAATCCAGCAGGTTATCCTACTCTTTGGGGCGAGTATTGCGAATTAACCGGTACAGCAATTGCTGATTATGAGATGGACCCGGAAATAACAAATAATCCGGCATTGGCACAACGGGTAAAAAATGCGTTGTTGAGCATACCTACCATTTCGTTGGCCAGCGATAAGGGGAATTTCTTTTCGACGGAAGAAGATCCTGAAACCGGTGGAATTTATATTTTCACAGGTGCACCAGTTGGTAGTGGGGTAGGCAATGGCTGGGAACGCCCGGTTTCTGCGGAATATTTTACAGCCGACGGTTCTAAATCGTTCCAAGTTAATTGCGGCGTTGAGCTTGAGGGAGGGCATAGCCGTTTGCCAGATAAATCGCCAAAGCATTCATTTCAGCTTAAATTTAAGAAAATGTACGGCCCGGGAAAACTCGAATTTCCAATTTTTGGTGATAGTGTCGACAACACATTCGACAACTTAGTTTTGCGTTCGGGATATGGAAGCACCTGGATCAACCGGATAGCCTCAGACCGTACCGGGGCACTTTATAATCGCGATATTTGGGCAAAAGATACCCAGCGTAGTATGGGGCATCCGTCGTGCCACGGAACCTATGTCCATTTGTATATCAATGGAATATACTGGGGTATTTACAATCCTTTGGAACGGATGGATGCTGATTTTGCCTCCTCGTATATGGATGGGAGCAGCGAAGATTTCGACGTGATTAAAGATAAAGTTGTGGTTATTGATGGCGATATGACTCAATGGAAAGCGCTTCTTAAAATGGCAAGTGCCGGGTTGAAAACTACCGCAGCGTACCAGAAAATTCAGGGCAACAATCCTGATGGAACCCGTAATCCTCAGTACGAAAGCCTACTTGATGTTGAGAACATGATCGATTACATGCTTATCAACTATTTTGGTGGAAATACCGACTGGGACGAACACAATTGGGCCGTGATGCGCAATAGAGTGAAGCCGGGCAAAGGGTTTAAATTTTTTTGCTGGGATACCGAGAATAATTTAAAGGGTTTGAATGATAATAATTTAGATGTGAATTATTCAAATTGTCCAACGGCGATATTCAATGAACTAATTTTGAACGATGATTTTAAACGGCTGTTTGCACAGCATGTTGCCAAGCATTGTTTTGGAAACGGAGTACTTACCCCACAATCAAACATTGAACGGTTTATGGAACGTAGCTCTTACCTTGAAGGAGCAATTGACGCAGAATCTGCTCGTTGGGGCGATTATCGTCGCGATGTTCACCGTTATTTTGAATCGGGACCATTCAATCTTTACACAAAAGATGGCAGTTGGATTCCTGCCCGAGAGAAAATGATCAACGAATATTTTCCACAGCGCACCGATATTTTTATTACGCAATTGAAGAAAAAAGGTTGGTATCCAAATGTTGATGTCCCTGATATTAAGTTGAACGGTGATTTTGCTGCTGATCAACAGTTTATTGCAATGGGCGATTTATTAACGCTTACAGCAACAAAGGGAACAATTTATTATACCACAAATGGCGTAGATCCGGTAAACTGGTATCCCGAAAGTGGATCGTCGAAAGGCGAAATTGTGAAAAATGCTCTTGTTTATTCGGGTGCATTTAGTCTTGAACATTCATGCCACATCAAGGCGCGTGCCTATTTCAATGGCGAGTGGAGTGCTTTAAAAGAGGCTTCGTTTTTAATTGCAGATGATCTGCATGATCTGAAAATTACAGAGATTAACTATCACCCACACGAGGTTGATACGATTGATGAAAGCAAGTATGAATTTATTGAAATTAAGAATACCGGCGAATTAACGCTTGATATTAGCGGTGTCCAGTTTATTGATGGCATTGAATATGTTTTCCCCAATGGTACAAGCCTTACACCTAAAGGATTCATGGTTTTAGCTGCTGACGAAATCTGTTTTTACAACCGCTATGGTTTTATGCCCTATGGCGAATTTGATGGCAAGCTCAGCAATAGTGGCGAAACGCTTGTCCTTGCTTCATCAATTGGCGATACGCTTGATGTGGTTTCTTATTCTGATAGTTATCCTTGGCCTTTAAGTGCCGATGGAAATGGAACTTCTTTAGTTTCTGCTGATTTCAATCCGGTTGGTTCTCAAAATAGCTCAGATAAATGGCGCGCTTCAGTATTTATTGGAGGTTCTCCGGGCAAAAACGACGCTTTGGTTGACGAAGTTGTTGAGTTAGAAGACAAGTTCGGTACTGAAAGCCTGACTGTTTTTCAGAATTATCCAAACCCTTTTTCTGATGTCACTTATATCGATTTTAATCTCTCGGAAGAGGCTGAAATTCAAGTTTCTGTATATAATCTCTCTGGTCAAAAGGTTGCAACGTTGGCCAATCAACTGTTTGATAAAGGAGTTCACCAAATTGAGTGGACAGGTTGCGACAATGGTAATCGAAAATTAGGTAGTGGGTTTTATCTATACCGAATTACAGCTAAAAACAAAGGAAAGCTAATAACACAGTCGAAAAAGATGTTAATTACAAGGTAGTTACTTTGTAATTAACTCTTCTTCAAAATCGATGATCTTTTTTCTCCATTCTTCGGGGATTGGTATGCTTTTTTGCTCTTTAATTTTGTAGCAAACCATTATTGCAGTGCAAGTCGAAAGTACTTCGTTTGTATTCTCTTCAATAATATAGTGTTCCATAGTAAGGCTTTTGTTGCCCAAATGCGTAATGCGAGTTTCAACAAGTATTGATGTTTTTCTGAATATAGGTTTCAGGTAATCGATCTTTATTGATGCCCCAACAATTCCAATGCTTTCAAAATCCATTTCGGGTATAACTTCCTCAAAGTAGGATGTTTTGCCCGAGTCGAAGTAATTTTGGTAAACGGTATTTGATACGTGGCCCATCACATCAACATCGCTGAAGCGAACCTGTATTGGAACAATATTTTTACACTTAGCTTTAATTATCATCTCGTTTTTTTGGCAAAAGTAAATTATTTAAACGTTTTGGCAACAGGCTGAACTTAGCCGTGAAATTTCTGTTTCAATACTGCAATAAATGAATTCAGAACGGGTTTCAATAGTAGTGGTTGATAATTTCTTTCAATTTTGTGTAATTTCGTTTTTATCAACACTTCGAAAAAAATGTATGATCATGAGGTTATTGTTTTCTTTGTTTTTTTTATTGATTGTCAATTCGTTGATGGCTCAGGATTTGGTTATTTTGCACACCAACGATTTGCATTC